>NZ_JBLUOI010000003.1:105235-125710 GCF_048059995.1 Metabacillus sp. YM-086
CATCAGTAGTATGAACGACAAAAGTGACAGGAAAAGAGTGAGTAATGTCGTTCATCAGTAGTATGAACGACAAAAGTGACAGGAAAAGAGAGAGTAATGTCGTTCATCAGTAGTATGAACGACAAAAGTGACAGGAAAAGAGTGAGTAATGTCGTTCATAGCCGGTATGAACGACAAAAATACATGAAAAGACCAAATACTGTCGTTCATAAAAAAATAAACGCAGCTTATTTTGAGGTCTCTTTATTTAATCTCTTAAAAATATAAGAAATAAATCTCGCCGCTAAAAATAGCAGTAAGTACAAAAGAAATAAGTGAATGTAATTCACGTTTTGATACATTTTAAAAAATCCTGTTTGGACCATTATAGGTTTAATTACAAAAGCAAATATTACAGAAACTAAAACAGAGTACAAATAGAACTTAGTTTTATTTTTCAAAGTAAATTGATAGACGAACAGGTAACAAACCGGCACTAAAGAGGTATCGATTGAAAGGCTGGGTAAGGATGGTATGATTTGATATGGATAATTCCAATACCCCATGTTAATTCCATATAAATCACCAAGACTAATTAAAATGTGAATACTGTAACCGTAAAAGCCGATCTCAAACGCTTTATTTCGGTCAATTTTAAAGTACGTTACTACCAAAGGGAGGAGAAATAGCAATAGTAACAACCAAAATTGCCAAGTAGATGGTCCAGAGTATTCTGTCCAATAGCTATTAAGGAGTTCAGTACTGTGTTTTCGTTCATTTACGATTTGGTCAAATTCACTAATTCTATCCATTGCTTGACCCCCAAGAGGATTTTTGCCCTTATTATAACCAAAGTAAACGATTTATATGAATTACATTACAACCTACCGAATTTTCTTCTAATAAATGTCAACAAAAATAATAACAGTGGCAAAGACACACCAATCATAAAATAGCATAATTGCACGCACTCATTTCGAAACGATATTTGATGCAATCGTTATTGTTTGAACAATAAAAATTATACCGAGTGGATAGAAATTTAGGTAGCCGTTGTTTTAAGTAGGTTGGACTTACCACAACCATTTGCACCAATAATATGATGTGCTTGGAATGACGACACTACCATGTAAAATCGTTTATTTTTCGGTCCAGCTGTGATTCCTTCTATGTGTAGAAACCCAAAAGAACATGATAACCTGATTATTATCATCAGTTCATCATGTTCTTTTGGTAATTGAAAGGAGTTTCCATAATCGAATAGAGTCCTTTCAGTCATGTAAGTCTCCTCTATAATAAACTCCAGCTTAGCTCAACATTCATTTGATAACAAAAATTAAATCTTCCTTTCTTGCTAATGTTATTTCGTACGTTTTTGAATGTTGTAGCTCACAAAGTCCATTATCATGGTCATAAAAAAAGAAATAAATTTCACCTTTATAAATTACTTTTGATCCTAATTTCAATAGTATCTTCCTTAAAAATATGTGACATATTTGATTTGAATTTTCCACGTTTTTTACTTAATAGTTTTGAAGGATTATAAAAAATGGACCCTTTTTCCATTTTTAATATGTTTTTTATTTACCCTTTTTTAAATCTTTTAAACCTGTCTTATTTCGTAGTTCACAAGAATAGAGAAGGAGTCGTCTTTAAGAGAGGTTTTAATAAAAGGGTAATCAGTTTACACCGTTCGTTCGCTGAAACAACCTATCTATTGAAAAAAGAATTGGGGTAATGGAGATAGTGGATACATCGTAGTGTGGGGAATGAGTGGTTAACATACTAAATGTGATGATGAATACTGTAGTTCTGAGTTAGAAGAATAGGTTATTTATTACTATAAGGGATTATTTTCCTAAAACTTAAAATAGGTATTCCAAAAAACTCTAAATATATGTTAACCTAAAAATATTATAGGTTAACATATGGAGGGGTATCGATGGCAAATCACTTTTGGGTTGTAGGGACTGATACTGACGTTGGAAAAACAGTTGTAACTACTTTTTTATTACGATATTTTCAAAAAAAGGGGAAAACACTAGCTTACAAGCCTGTTCAAACAGGCCTTGTTCAGGAAAAATCCCGTTCATATTATGCTGACACTGAATTCTATCAAACTTACAGCAGGGTTCCCCTAGTAAAAGAACATTTAAATACATATTCTTTTAAAGAGCCGGCTTCTCCTCATTATGCAGCAAGGCTCGAGAATGCACTTATTGATGAGGGTGTCATATTACAACATATTGATAAAATGAAAGCTCTTTATCAGTATGTTATTTGTGAAGGAGCAGGTGGCTTATTTGTTCCGATAAATGAAAACTTTCATTTTCTCAAACTCATTGAAGAATCGCGGTTACCCGTTATATTAGTTGCGAGAAGCTCGTTAGGTACAATCAATCATACGTTACTTTCTATCGAGTCACTTACCAATAGAAACATACCAATTAAAGGAGTAATCTTTAACCAGTTTACTAACACCGAACTTGAGATTGAGAATATCCGAACGATTCATAAAATGACGAGTATACCGTCTATGATTATGCCGCAATTAAAAAATCTTACTGACCTTAAAGAATTAGAAATCAACAACATCGATGAACTATTTGAAAGGGTGGCTAGCCTATGAATTCTTCAAACTTACAAAAAAGAGATGTAAATCATATCTGGCACCCATGCTCACAAATGAAGGACTATGAAGAGTTTCCTCCGATTGTGATTAAAAAGGGGGATGGAATTTATTTATACGATGAAAATGGAAAACAGTACATGGATGCGGTTTCATCATGGTGGGTAAATTTATTCGGGCATTCAAATCAAAGAATTAGTCAGGCTTTATCGCAGCAGGCTTTTGAACTTGAACATGTTATTTTTGCAAACTTTACGCATGAACCTGCTATTTTACTTGCTGAAAAATTAGTGAAATACACACCAAAAGGCTTGAACAAAGTCTTTTTTGCTGATAACGGTTCATCAGCCATTGAAGTAGCATTAAAAATGAGCTTTCAGTATCATATGCAAAAAAATAAACCAAATAAAAAACGATTCCTTTCCTTAACAGATGCCTATCATGGAGAAACACTTGGAGCACTTTTAGTAGGAGGGGTGAGCTTGTATAACGAAGTCTTTCAACCTCTTTTACTAAACACAGTCAGAGCACAAGGACCGGATTGTTATCGATGTCCATTTAATCAAACACCAAATCATTGCGACACCCCATGTATCTCGTTTGTTGAAGAGCAGCTAGAGAAGCATGCTGAAGAAATTACAGCGATCATTATAGAGCCTTTAATTCAAGCAGCTGCAGGAATGAAAATGTATCCACCTTCCTATTTAAAAAAATTAAAGGAGTTATGTTTACAATATGATGTTCATTTAATTGCTGATGAAGTAGCAGTTGGATTTGGCCGAACAGGAACTTTGTTTGCTTGTGAACAAGCCGGCATTACACCAGACTTCATGTGTTTATCAAAGGGGTTAACTGGTGGATATTTACCATTATCTGTTGTGATGACCACAGATGATGTGTACGAGGCTTTTTATGATGATTACGCAAGTATGAAAGCTTTTTTACATTCTCACAGCTATACAGGAAATCCATTAGCCTGCAGGGTAGCCCTTGAGGTTTTAAACATCTTTGAGGAAGAAAATATCATTAAGGAAAACCAAGTAAAGAGTATCTATATGCGGGAAAAAGCATCTCAAGAGTTTTCAGATTTACCGTATGTTGGTGAATATAGACAAATTGGTATGGTCGGTGCTATTGAGTTAGTCAGAGATAAGGAGACAAAAGAGCCCTTTCCAAGCAAAGAACGAGTGGGGTATCAAATCTATCGAATTGCTTTAGAGAAAGGCTTGTTATTAAGACCACTTGGAAATGTTCTTTATTTCATGCCGCCATACGTGATCGAGAAAGAAGAAATAGACAAAATGATTCAAGTAGCAAGTGACAGCATACAAAGTTTTTTTGAAAACAGTAGTGTAATGACGAGGTGCTTTTAAAATGAAAAAGAGCTCAACTGTATCATTGGTAACCGTGTCTTTATTTGCTTCACTTTCAGCGATAGGTGCTTTTATCAAGATTCCATTGCCGTATGTTCCGTTCACTCTACAGGTGTTATTTGTCTTTTTAGCTGGTAGTTTGCTAGGCAGTAAAAAAGGATTTCAGAGTCAGTTGATTTATGTAGCGATTGGCTTAGCTGGATTACCTGTTTTTACTCAAGGGGGAGGAATTGGGTATGTATTACAACCCACATTTGGCTATTTAATCGGATTTATGGCAGGTGCTTATGTTGTTGGAGCAATTGTAGAGCGAGTGTCAAACCCTAAAATCTTTCATTTTATTATCGCAAATTTTGCTGGCTTAGCCGTTGTTTATTTTTTTGGTGTCATTTACTTATATATAGCCTTAAATACGTGGATGGGTTTTGAAAGCAGCTTCGCACATGCTGTAATGATTGGTTTTGTCTATAGCATAGCTGGAGATCTTGTTATCGCTATTATTGCAGGATTTCTTGCGGTTCGATTATATAAAGCCTTTCAATCGATGGAACACAGAAAATATCCGATTCAAAAGGAAAGTTCGATGTGATAAATTCGAAATTAGGAACGAAAAAAAATTAGTTGGTCACTATCAGTAAAGCTATCAATCATAGCTTTGCATATACGCTAGCAGGGGGAAATTGATGATTATATCTATAAAAGAAGAACAAGTTGCTATTTCTGATGTAGCAGCTTGTTCTTTTCTTAACAGGAAACTACTGTTTCAAAGGTACACAAATTTCACAATAAGGATTAGAGGTCATATCACCTACATATCTCTCCATAATTGGTTTGTTGTCAAATTGATATCCATTGCTTTGTAGGGATGAAAATATCTCCTTATATGCTTTTTGAATTTCTTCTGTGGTATGTTCCACTTTGTAAACGAGGTATCTTCCACCCGGTAGTTCATTTTCCATAATTGTATCATCTAGTTGAAATTCCTCTGAAACCACAATGCAAGCATCAAATCTACAGTTCTCAGGAAGTGTTGTTTCAGGGTTATCTTGTGGAATGGCAAAAATTGTTGCCGAATCAAGAAGTTTTTTCTCTTTAGCCCATGCTTTTAATTTCTCCATCACTTCATGATTTGCAGATCCATATGGTCCAACTCGTCGAAGATAAGCTACTCGATATGTTGGAAGTGTTTCGATTTTACTTTTCATAAACGTTTTCTTCCCTTCGTAATTTATTTGGTACATTTTTACAGTAATATGATATAAAATATTATTCAATTGAATTTTTAAAATTATTTAAGAATTACAAAAAATGTAAAATAATAGAAAAACTTTGTCAAACAAATGAGGATAATTTTGAAGTTAAAAAAGGTTAACATTTCCAATTGATCGTGTTAATATAACACTAATCTTTGACAAGAGGTGAGTATAGTTGAGTAAAGTTGAGCAGAGTACAAAATTAGATTTAGAGCGTATTATTTTTATTGGAAGAACCTTTGAAGAGTATTTGGATATGTTTTCTCTTTCAGAAGAAGAGCTTAAAGGAAAGAAAATACTCGATTGTCCAGCAGGGGCTTGTTCATTTACTGCAGGAGGTAACAAAGCTGGTTTAGACGTTACAGCCTGTGATATTGCGTATGATCATTCCTTTGAAGACCTTAAAAATAAAGGCCTACAAGATGTTGAACATGCAATGGAAAGTATCCAAAAAGCGAAAAATAAGTTTAAATGGAATTATTTTAAGAGTATAGAACAGCTTAGAAACCATCGTATTAGAGCTCTACAAGATTGTGCTCTTGATATGAGTAAATCGGAGGAAAGATATATTCCTGCTACTTTACCTTCGTTGCCATTTGATACAGAACAATTTGATATGACACTTTCTGCTCATTTTCTATTTATGTATGGAGACCGCTTAGGGTATCAGTTCCACATCGAAACACTAAATGAGTTACTAAGGGTAACAAGAGAGGAAGTTCGTATTTTCCCTTTAGTTGATTTAGAAGGGAAAAGATATGAGCATTTAGAAAAGATAAAAGAGTACTTAGCTATGAATGGCTGTAGGGTTGAAGAAGTGAATGTTTCATATGAATTTATGACAAATGCGAATGCGATGTTAATAATCAAAAAGGGTTAATAAAGACAGGACAACGTGATAAACGTTGTCTTTTTTAATTTGCTTCAAATTTTTTGTAGAAGAACACTTTGTTTTATCCAAATTAGTAGATTAAAAAGACTAGAAAAAATATGTATCTATTTTAAAGATGGTCTTTTTTTACAGTATTTTATATAATATTATTGGAAGATTAGAGAAAAAGGAACTAGTTATTTAGCAGCGAATAGTGGGAGGATTCATCGTAGTGAAAAAAACGGATAAAAAGAGATTAATAGCCAATTTATTCAAAGCGCGTTTTCCTTTTCTGTATTTATCAACATGGGAAGAGGACAGGGCGCTTTCGTTAATTCATTCAATTGCTTCTGATCGGGAATTAATTAAAACGCAGAGAAAAGTCATTACGTGGAAAGTAACAAAAGGGTTTTCTGGGGAGGAAGAAACTCAAAAAGCAGATACTAAATCTGCACTAAAGGCATTGGAATATATCGAGAATTATTCAGAACCAGCTATATTTGTTTTACAAGACTTTCATATTTATTTTGGAGACGAAGGACGTCTTCCAGATTATCAAATCATACGTAAGTTAAGAGATATATGCTCGAGTTTAAAACAGAGTCCTAATCCCAAAAACGTTGTTTTTCTTTCTCCTGTATTAAGGTTGCCACTTGATCTTGAAAAAGATATTACAATTGTTGACTTTGACTTACCTACTTTTAAAGAAATTAAGCAAAGTTTGGATGAAATGATTGAAGTGAATAAAACGAGTGGACGTATTGAAATTAATTTAAATGATGACGAAAAAGAAAAATTGGTAAAAGCAGCATTGGGACTTACATTATCTGAGGCTGAAAATGCTTTTGCTAGAGCGATGGTAGAAGATGGAAAGCTATCAATTGATGATGTAGATGTTATTTTGGAAGAAAAAGAGCAGATAATTAAAAAAACGGGCATTCTTGAATTTGTTAATAGCAGTTTAGACATGAAAGACGTTGGAGGACTTGAAAATTTAAAGCGGTGGCTTCGAAAGAGAAATAAATCTTGGATGGAGTCCGCACAAATTTATGGCTTGCCTTCTCCAAAAGGTGTGCTGATTACAGGTGTACCTGGGTGTGGAAAGAGTTTAATTAGTAAATCCATTAGTGAAATGTGGCAACTTCCGCTGTTAAGACTAGATATTGGAAAAATATTTAGCGGCATTGTTGGAAGTAGTGAAGAGAATATGCGAAAAGCTATAAAAACTGCTGAGGCAATTGCGCCTTCTATTTTATGGATTGATGAGATCGAAAAAGGTTTCAGTGGATTAAGTTCATCTGGGGATAGTGGAACGACTTCCCGTATTTTTGGTCATTTTTTAACATGGATGCAAGAAAAGGAAAAGCCTGTATTCGTCATCGCAACAGCTAATAATATTGCGAGCTTGCCACCAGAAATGCTACGTAAAGGAAGATTTGATGAAATTTTCTTCGTAGATTTGCCAACTCATCGAGAGAGAGTTGAGATTTTTAGATTGCACTTGAAAAAAAGATTAAAGGAACCAACTGTTTCTGGTAACTTTGAAATAACTGAAGAGACTTTGAATCAACTTGCAGAATTAACTGAGGGGTTTGTTGGTGCAGAGATTGAACAAGTCGTGATTAATGGTCTATTTGAAGCATTTTACGATGAAAGAAGTGTTGTTTTTGCTGATTTTGAAAAAACATCTAAGCAAATTGTCCCATTATCAGTTACCCAGGCAGAGCAAATTAAAAGAATCCGTGATTGGGCTAATGTAAGAGCAGTAGCCGCAACACCACAGGAAGATCGAGCAGAATACCAGGAAAATGACGAGAGTGTTACTATTAACGATAATCATGATATTAAAAAATCACGTGGTGGACGCACGATTGACTTTTAATAAGTTCAAATGAAAGGTAGATGGTAAGGTGAGTATCGAATTAGTACTCATACCTGTAGGAATTGCTGTTGCCCAATCTGTCGGTTCTATGATTGAAAAACACAAGCAAGGTGGGAATACATATAAAATCCAAACAGTTATGAAACGTCAACATTTATTACAGAAGGCCATTGAACAATATGGGTGCAATGTACATGAAATAAATCAACAAAACTATCAAACTGAGATAGGAGATATTAAGATTTATTTTCAACAAAACGAACACGATATTTTTGAAGCTGTATTTGATGAAAGTGTAGAACAACAAGATGCGCTGGAATTTCTCGAAAACTTACACTCAGAATATAAGTACTTGATTCAGCAAGAAACATACAAGAAACTAATACAGCAAGCTAGTCAAAAAGGGTTAGAGCTAGAATCAGAAGAAATTCAGCAAGATCGCTCAATCTTACTAACCTTTAATGTAAACACAATTGGTAGGTGAGAATATGGAAGATAAACAGATTAAAATAAAAATAACTGAAGATGGCAATATCTTTGCAGAGACAGTTGGAATTAAAGGGAAAGAATGTCTTCAATATATTGAACTTCTTGAAGAATTACTTGATGCAGAATCAATTGATTCAGGTTTTACTCAGGAATACTATGAAGCTGATATACAAACAATTTACCAAAATAAGCAGATTTTAAAGGGGGAATAATGGATGGCTCAAATTACCGAAAAAGGGAAAGGGTGGGAATTTAGACACTCAATCTGGATGTTATGGGCAATCCTAACGTTTGGAGCATTGAACTATATTTCATTCTATTATATTTCTTATAAAGTAAAACAGAGAAAATGGTTTATTGCGGGCATTATTTATTCAATTTTATTTATATTAGTTATGGTTGTATCAGAATCGTTTCCAACTGAACATTGGGTTTATGATGTAACATTAGGTGCTTATCTATTAGGATGGATTGCTTCCATTGTTCATGTATTTAAAATAAGACCAGAGTATTTATTAAGACTTGAAGCAAAAATCTCCTCTGGGCATAAAGCAAAAGAAATTGAATCCCTTAAACAAAAAATTGCACAAGAATATGGGACAACAACAGCTAGTGAAAAAAGGGACAACACAAATTCTACTGTTCTTCATGAACAACAAAAAATGGTAAATAAAGAAACTTCCTCAGAAATTCAAATTGTAGATATTAACACTGCGTCTGAACAAGAAATTGCAAAAGTACCTGGAATAGGCACTATTTATGCTAAAAAAGTAGTATTGGTAAGAAGCCAAGAAAACGGATTTCAATCATTTGATCATTTTGTTGAAGTTCTATCAGTTAAACCACATCTTATTGAAAAAATAAAACCACACTTGAAGTTTCCCGAAACCCATAGTATACAACCAGCAAAAAAATCAGAAGGTAGAATAGTTGATTTCTAATGAAACTAATCATTCACCGTTTTTTGCCATTAACAACTGTCGAGGGACCAGGAAAAAGGTTTTGTTTATGGGTACAAGGCTGTTCTATCCATTGTGAAGGATGTGGCGTTCCTTGGACATGGTCTAAGAAGAACGGGACAACAATAACTGTTGAAGAACTTTTTCTGGAAATTAAGAAAAGTAAACTAGAAAATAATATTGAGGGTGTAACATTTCTTGGTGGGGAACCTTTTGATCAGGCGGAACCACTAGGAAAGCTTGCACAAAAGGTAAAGGAACTAGGGTTAACGGTGATGACGTTTTCGGGTTACCTATATGAAAATCTACAAATAAGGAAAGAATGCCAAGACTTGCTTACCTCAACAGATTTATTGATTGACGGACCATTTATAAAGGATCAGTTAGATTTAAGTCGTCCATGGGTAGGTTCGTCCAATCAAAGGTATCACTTCTTAACAACTTCCTATAAACATCTTGAAGATCAATTACACACAATAGAAAATAAAATTGAAGTTCGTATAAGTAACGATGGATTTGTTTCTATAAATGGAATGGCAACACAGCAAACACTAAATGAGTTATTTAACCGGAATGAGTTTAAAAATATTAAGGTAACGAAATAAAGAATTTGATTTTAAAGCATAAATGTATGCTTAACCCATATAAAAAAAATACAAACGACATAGCAGCAGATACTATGTCGTTTGTTAGTTAAGCCTTCCTCTTTTTTATCCTACCTATACCAAGCTGTTTCGCTTCTTCACTTAAAGCCTTCAATAAGCTGATGGCCATCAAAGCGATAATAATTGAAAATGGTAAAGCAGCGATGATCATCATATTTTGTAATGCTTGAAGACCTCCTGTATATAAAAGCGCAAGTGCAATGGCAGAAAGTAAGATTCCCCATGTAAATTTCACCTTTTTTCCAGGTGAGTGTGAACCATTTGTTGTCATCATTCCTAGCACATACGTCCCTGAATCGGCAGAAGTAATGAAAAATGACCCAATAAGCACCATGGCTGTAAAGGATGTAACTAGTGAAAATGGATAATTAGAAAAAACTCCAAATAACGATTCTTCGGCAGATAAACTCGATATTTGTGCAATTCCATTATGTTCAAGTGCAATAGCAGATCCTCCAAAAACTGAGAACCAGACAAAAACAATGATTGTAGGTACTAGCAGTACATAGAAAACAAATTCCCTAATACTCCTTCCTCTTGAAACTCGGGCAATAAAGACTCCTACAAAAGGTGACCATGCAATCCACCAGGACCAATAAAAAATGGTCCACCCATTAATCCATCCACGAATATCCTCGTTTAATGGGGCAATTCTAAAGCTCATTTGTGGTAATGTTTGAATATAGGTCCCAATCGTATCAGTAAGCAAGTTCAAGATAAATAACGTTGGACCGAAGATAAACATGAGTAGCAATAGAGTAGCAGCTAAAATCATATTTGTATTACTTAATATCTTGATTCCCTTACCTAAACCAGACATTGCAGAAACTAAAAAGAGAACCGTAACAATAGCAATAATTAAAAATTGTACCCCAACCGTTTTAGGTACTTGAAAAAGATAAGCCAAGCCACCATTAATTTGTACCGCTCCGAATCCAAGTGAGGCCGCCACACCAAGAACAGTTGCCAAGACAGCAAAGGTGTCAATAGCTTTTCCTGTTTTACCGTTTACCTTATCACCGAAAATGGGCTCTAAAGTTGCACTTATTAAACTCAATTTCTTGTGTCTAAAATGAAAATAAGCAATGGATAGAGCAACTATGGCATATATGCTCCAAGCATGGATACCCCAATGAAAAAAAGTAAAACGAAGAGCATCTTTAATGGCTTGATTTGTCCCAACTTCACCAGTAGGAGAACTTATCGCATAATGGCTAATGGGTTCTGATGTTCCATAAAACACAAGCCCGATCCCCATACCGGCACTAAACAACATGGCAATCCAGGTGGGAGTAGAAAACTCAGGCTTTTCATCTTGGTTACCAAGCTTAATTCGTCCAACTGGTGAAATAAGTAAATATAGACAGATAACAAGAACGATCGTGACTAGTATTAGGTAATACCATCCAAATGCATCAGAAAAGAAACCCTGAATATTCGACGTAATTTGTTCTAATTGATTAGGAATAATAACACCAGCAATAACAACCAAAGAAAGAACAACTAGAGAAATGTAAAATACGATATAACGTTGCTTCATCAAAGTACCCTCCCACATGTGTTAACGACATCTTCTAGTATCTACCTTTTTCCCTTGTTTAATGTAGGAATGATCTAAATATTGGACACAAAAAGATAAAGCTCCTAAGCTTTATGAGTAATAGGGTGAGTAAAAGAGTGGTTCACTCATAAGGAATTCGTCCTTGTAATGAAAGGATAATTACCGTCACATGAAGAATTACTTCAGTTGGAGGTGGTTTTATGGAACCCAAATGGCTCGAATGGGCTAAACAGCTACAAGCAATATCACAGGCAGGTTTAACATATTCAAAAGATATTTATGACTTAGAGAGGTTTGAATTAATAAGAAAAATCAGCATTGAAATCCTGTCACAGCATACTGATGTGGATCAAGAGATGATAAAACACCTATTTGCTAATGAAACAGGTTATGCTACTCCCAAAGTAGACATAAGAGGTGTTGTTTTCAAAGATCATAAAATTTTAATGGTAAAAGAAAATACAGATGGAGGTTGGTCATTACCAGGTGGTTGGGGTGATATAGGCTTATCACCAAGCGAGGTTGTCGTAAAAGAAGTAAAAGAAGAATCTGGATTTGATGTGAAAGCAGTCAAGCTAATTGGTATTCTCGATAAGAAATGTCACCCACATCCTCCATCACCATATCACGTCTATAAAATCCTCATACTATGTGAAATCATTGGTGGACAAGCAAAAGAAGGAATAGAAACAAGTGCTGTGGACTTTTTTGCTGAGGATCAACTGCCTCAACTTTCGGAGGAACGAATCACAAAATCACAAATTCAATTGGCCTTTAAACATCTGTATCATTCACAAGAACCTGTTACTTTTGATTGAGACCTTACCATAAAGATTAAGTACAAGCCTACAAAAAACAGGGATATAAGGTGGAAAAATAGGGGAAACCTGTGTTGTAGGTTTTCCTTTTTATCTTTTATTACGAGTAATTAGTAATGGAGATAATCAGGATTTGCACTAACTTCAATTTCAACCTACATAATTTACATCATTTGGAATAAATTATTAATGACTAAATGAACTTGACAATCATAAATTTTGAGCTTAGGTCGATTAAGAAAATTGTAGAATTTTGTAGAATCGAAGATAAACTCCTAAAAATCGTAGATAAAACTCTATAATCGAAGATAAACGCTTCAGAATCGAAGATAAAACACCAGAAATCGTAGATAAACCAAGTCAAACAGTAATAGCTTGTGCTTTTTTTACCATTAAAATGTAATTGCGTGGCAATTTTTAGTAAAAAGAATTGGGAAATCCAAAATCAAGCTATATATTGGACTATTTTTTTCAATAGCTGGCATTCTCGACATCATTTCAGCAATCTTACATTACAAACCGGAAACCCATAGAAAAGAGTGGCAGAAAGATGATTGAATTAACCATGACAAGTTTTACTCTTGGGTACTATGGGACATCAAGCTCCTTCATAAACTCTTAAACAAGTCCTTTATCTTAACCAAGGTGTTATTCATACTTATTGGCATTCTGATTCTTGCCATTGGTTTGTTAGGTTTATGGATTTATTTTGGATAGGGGCCGCCAACTAAAAAAACACCCAAACACAAGGATTTAACTTGTCTCGGGTGTTTACATGTCTTTCTTACCTTACCTCATTAATACCAAATCTGTATGATACTCTTTTGTCCCCAACATGTCCTTAAAATTTTCAATTAAAACTCTATCCATCTTTATCAACTGATCTTCACTGGTATAATAATAAATCTCAAAATGCTTCTCTAAAAATAATAAAAAATCCTCAATATCTGTGCCTGACTTTCGAATATAGTGGCTATCGAATTCGATAAACCCAAGACAGGATTTGCTTTCTTGTATAAGGCGTTCCATGCCATTTAACACAAATGCTTCAAAGCCTTCAACATCTACTTTAAATAATACACGTTCCTGAGGTAGTTCTTGATCAGTGAATAGGGAGTCAACCTTTATTGAGTCGATCGTTTGTCTTTCAATGGCTTTATGCATTTTCGTTGTTACACCTGAAGATGTTCCTGACCACATCGAATTAACATAAAAGGATTGTTTTGGTTTTGTTTGATCTGAAGCAAGTGCATGAATGATCTTTATTTGCTTCTTGTTTTTATGCTCATCCCTAGAACACTCAATAAAGGGAATTAACCTCTCGTTTGCTTCAAATCCATATATTTTCACTTCTTTATCATAATTTGTTGAGAAAATACACTCTCCATAATTAACTCCAACATCTAACACAATGGTTGGTTTGAAATTCATCACAGCTTCTTTCCAAAAGCTAGTTAATCTAGTTTGAGTTTCACCGTTTTTTAATAATAACGCTCGTCCTCTATTTTCAGCGGAATTAATATACAACGAATTTTCCGTGCTTAAAGCAATTTTATTGGGAATTCGATCTCGATGAATGGTTTTGTATTTGATCAAAAGCCCAACATTGATTAAATATTTCCACGTTTTTGGGTACTTATCTAAGAACTTCATAAATAATGGCTTTGGCAACAATTCCACAACATGATCCTCCCTAAATTCATCTAATCAGCTATTCTCTTAATCATATAAAATGAATTTTAATGTATTGTAAATTAGTCTTTAAATTTTATTAAGATTAAGTAGAAAAGGGACATTTTATGCGGCTTTTTGTCTTAGTAAAACAAATTTGATACGTATAACTTTTGACTCCAGTCATTATTCCAATAGTGCATAATGAAAAAGGTTCTTACTTTAAAATTAAAAGGATTCTCAAAAATATTCTCAAAAAGTTAAGCCAAATCACATTTTAATGTGTCTAATAGATATACGAAATAAAAGGAAAGAGGATGAATCTTGATGATTAGGTTGGTTCACAAGGCTCAAAAGGGTAATGATAAAGCGTTTTTAAAGCTTTTTCAGCAATATGAAGAAGATATTTACCGAATGGCCTATGTATATGTAAAAAATGAGAGTGATGCTTTGGATGTTGTGCAGGAAGTTGCTTATCGATCATTCAAAAAGATCAACACTCTGAAAAGTCCAGAGTACTTCAAAACATGGTTAATACGCATTGCTATAACTTGTTCATTGGATTTAATGCGTAAAAATAAAAAGGTAGTTTACTTGAAACCTGAGTATCAAGAAAGGATTGGGTTAGAGGAAGAAGATGTTCCGCTTTCGATCACATTGGAGGAATTACTAGAGCAGCTGAATGAGCATGAAAGAAGTATTGTGTTGCTTAAGTTTTATGAAGGATATTCGTTTAAAGAAATTGCAGAGCTCGTAGACATGCCATTAGGTTCGGTGAAATCTGTACTATATCGTGCACTTGCAAAACTTCGTAAAGAATTCAAGGAGGCTGACTTTTATGAGTAATATCGAGCATGAGATCGAAAAAATAAAGATTCCAAAGAACTTACATGAACGAACTAAGCTTGGTGTAAAACAAGTGAAGCAAGAGCAAAAAGGGAAAAGTAATAATATCGTAAAGCGTTCATTAGCTGCAGCAGCAATTTTAATAGGAATAGCGGGATTATCATTTACACATGTAGGAGCAGCCGTTAAAGAGGCTTATGATAAAATTTTTGAAAGTGAAAAAATTGATGATCCAGGGTTAAAAGCAGTACTAAAGGATGGACACGGCCAAGCCATTACTCAAACATACTTTGATAAGAAACATGATATAACGGTTCATTTTGAAAATGTAATAACAGATAACAAAGAAACAAAGCTTTTAGTAACATTTGAAAGTGACACAAAAAATTTAAAAAACTATGCGATTGATCTTTTTGAAGGCTTTAGTAAAATGTATGTCGTTACAGCTGGTGGAGAAAGAAAGGAACTAGATAATATCGGATGGGGAAGCAGGCATTATGATAAAAAAGAAAACAAAGTAATTACTGCTTTATCATTTGATTCAATCAAAGAATATGAAGGTCAAGCCATTCGTTTAGAAATAGAAAACATCACAATCTGGTCCTATCAAAAGACGGAAAAGATGAAAACAGTATGGCCAGTCGCCTTCACACTTGATAAATCGTATATATCAGATGTTGAAACGGTTGCCCTAAACAAAGAATTCTCGTATAAAAATGAAACATACACCATTCAGAAAGTTGAATACTCTGAACTAGAAACAAGATTAGTTATTACTGGAACTGACATGATTTATATAGATCAATTTGGTGATAAATATCAAATGAAGAGTAAACTTGAGCATCAATTCTTAAACGCAAGGCAAATCAATCGAGGCTCTGGATATACGGTTGCTGAAGGAAAATCAGGTGTTTTCTTGCGTGCATCAGGTGAAAGAATTGATCCGAACTTTAGTAAGGGAGAAGTAGACAGCGAATTTGGTACCTTTTACATGATCTTTGCACCAGTTGAAGATCGCTCAAATGTGATGCTGGAGATTGGGGAAGATTTGAAAGTTTCTTTAAATAAATAAACTAAAACTATTAAATAAGCGTTGATTCAAGGGATTAACGTTTATTTTAGTGGAGTTTTAAGAAATATGGTTTATAGAATAATAATTTCTATTTCTAGCTACCCTAATTCTTCATCAAATAACTTAGTATAAGGATATTTTCATTTAATCCGTCTCACTCACATCATTGATCTCTACGAATATGAATAACGCATTATTCATTTGATGTATGATACACAATGTTTCCATGCTCTGCTTTGAAAAACTCTTTGTTAGCATCTTGATCTGGAATTGAACGAATAGGTGCAACCTCGTCTACAATCTTTTTAACTATCTTTTTCATGAAAATTAAGGATTGATACTAAAACAAATTGATTAGGAAATAAATCTCTAACTTCCTGCCACTTCATATTTCATCACTCCTTTTTTCTTTATTATAATCGATGACGAATTATTGGTCATCTATCTAAATTTAAATAATGACTCATATATTTTATTAAATTGACTAACTCTTAATCGAATAATTTAATTATGATAAATCTTTGAGGAATTAATTATGAAATCACAAAAAGGTGAATGCAAAATTCATCATTTCAAAGGAAGAAAATACGAGGAGGATCATAGTTCCATTGTTTAACTATATCAAACCAGCAGGTGCACTCTTTCAAAGAATGCACCCTTACTGATTATGAAATCACTTTTGAGCAGTAGAAAAAGCCATAGATTGTTCTCTATTTATCGTGTTTCTTGTTAAAGAAAAAACAGCACAAAGTAAGGAAATCAAGACAATGCCTCCACCAAACCATGCAGTATGAGCAACAGTACCAGAATAACTTAACACCCCTCCACCAAATGCTGAGCCAAGTGAAATACCGACTTGTAAGGCAGAGTTATTAAAGCTTTGCTGTATGTCAGATGTCGCTGGATCAGTTTGAATCAAGTAACTTTGTTGTGGTGGTGCTAAACTCCAGCTTAGAGCTGCCCAAATCATCATAACTGGTATGAAAAGGACAAGTGAAAAAGTAGAAAAAGGTAGGACAAATAAGATAATGGCAAATGAACTAATAACAACGATGATGCTTTTACTAGCTCCGATTGAATCCGAAAGAATCCCTCCGAATGCACCACCACTGACTGCTGCAATACCAAATAATAGATAGCAAATACTAATCCAACCATAATCCAGGTGAAGCTCTGTTTCTAAAAATGGCGTAAAATAGGCATAAAGAGTATAGTGTCCTGCTAGCATAAACATGGTAGCAAGATGTGCACTCCCAATCTTCAAGCTGGCTACTGCTTTTAATTGCTGTGATAATGGGATGCTGCTTTCACCAGGAATTCGCTCTAGAAAGAGTGAGATAAGAATAATTGATCCTATTGATAAAACAGCAATAGCTAGGAAAATAAAACGCCAGCCAAATGTGTTGGATATCATAATTCCAAGTGGCACACCCATAACAAGTGATGAGCTAATCCCCATATAAATCAGTCCTAAGGCTTTTGCTCGATGTGTTGGTGCAACAATTTTAGCCGCAATCGTTAAGGAAAGCACAACAATAAGCGCTGTACTCATGGCCGTTAGAACCCTAGCGACCATCATAAACGTAAAGCTATAACTAAAATAGGTCATCATATTACCTATAAAGAAAACAAATAATGATGCAAGATATACCTTTTTTCGCTCCATTTTACTCGTAATCACAAGTAAAACAGGGCCTGAAACAGCATAAATGAGGGCAAAAACAGTAATAAGTTGACCAGCACTACTTAACGATATATTAAAATCGTTCGCGATCGTTGGCAGTATTCCACCTACAATTAATTCAACTAAGCCAACCGCAATCGTTGATAAAGCAAGAATAAACACTCTGAAATTCATCGTTTATTGACCGTCCTTTCCAAATTTGAGTAAGTTTCAGAAAAATAAAAAAATCCTGATTACAGAAAACGAAAAAATTCATTTTTCTGTAATCAGGATTTTAAGGTTCCTGGTAGAGACCCTCAAGCCATATTCTTGAGGTTATACAGTTATATTAAATTTAGTTCTTAAACCACTTTGATGAGTTTACTAGATTATCTAATATTTTTCAAGTCTTAAAAAACACGTTACTTTAAATGTGCTAGTATAATCATAGAAAATAAAATGGTAAGGAGTGGGATAGATTGATCAATTATCATGGTAAAAAATTTGTTTCGGTTAACAATACTGCTAACGGTGAGGTGTCTTCAGAAACTTTTTTTAACTATAAACAAGACGGAAAGATCATTTCAGCTTCCTATCAAGGTGGGGAAATTGTAAAAGGAACACTCATTGGGATAGTCAATGATAATGGAAGCTTAGAATTTAGATATAACCACGTTAATGTTCATAATGAACTTAGAGGTGGCATGTGTAAGTCAACTCCAGAAATCTTAGCTGATGGAAGAATTAGGTTACACGAGAGATGGAAATGGACCGATGTCGATCAAAGTGAGGGAGAATCTATTATTGAAGAGGTTTTATAATTAAGTTAAAAGTTGCGTCTCACTATTAAAGTATACGATACTAGTAGGAAATGAAGCTAAGGAGGAAAGTTCATGCTTTTTATTGATATTAAAGGAATAACAGACCCAAGAATAAATCTAGCAATTGAAGAATACGCAGTAAAACATTTAGATCCAAACGAAACCTATCTGTTGTTCTACATAAATGAACCATCGATTATTATCGGGAAAAATCAAAATACAATCGAGGAAATTAATACTTCTTATGTTGAAGAAAACAATATCCATGTGGTTAGAAGGCTGTCAGGTGGTGGAGCCGTTTACCATGACGAAGGGAATCTGAATTTTAGTTTTATTACGAAGGATGATGGAGACAGTTTTCATAACTTCAAAAAGTTCACTGAGCCTGTTGTACAAGCACTTGAAAAGCTTGGAGTAAAAGCAGAATTGAGCGGAAGAAACGATATCATTGCTAGTGACGGTCGCAAGATTTCCGGTAATGCTCAATTTTCAACAAAAGGAAGAATGTTTTCTCACGGGACATTGTTATTTGATTCAGAAATTGATAGCGTTGTGGCTGCATTAAAAGTGAGGAAAGATAAAATAGAATCAAAAGGCATCAAATCAATTAGAAGTCGAGTTGCCAATATTAGCGAATATCTAAACGAACAGATTACAATTGAACAATTTAGAGAGCTTTTACTGCGCTATATATTTGACGGAACTAATTCAATACCAACCTATGATCTCAATGAAGAAGACTGGAAAAAGATTAACGAAATATCAAAAGAGCGTTATCAAAACTGGGATTGGAATTACGGAAAATCACCGAAATTTAACTACCAGCACTCACACAGATTTCCAGTCGGACAAATTGATTTACGCCTTGAAGTTCAAAAGGGCATCGTGAAAAATTGCAAAATCTATGGAGACTTTTTCGGCGCAGGAGATGTTGAAGAAGTGGAGAATGCCCTAATTGGTGCACGTTATGAAAAAGAAGCAATTGAAAAAGTAATTGAACATATCGATGTAAAAAAATACTTTGGAAATATTGAAAGTGCTGATTTGGTTAGTTTATTTTATTAACATGAATGAACACGCTAAAAATGGAATACGAAATGACCATCAAAATGTACATTGTTTTGATGGTTTTTTGTTTATTTGGAGGATTTTATCTTTACGAATGCTTTTCACACTTTTTACCTTAAAAATGATATGAAAGTGGGGAAATATTGAAATTTTTGTTGGTATTAGTGTGAAATTTAACCATTTATTGGAATTCACGCATGATATTAAACTGCCTATCTGATAAAAAGCATACGCATTCCTTATTTACGAATGCTTTTCGCACTTTTCAACTTAAAAAAGATACGCAAGTGGGACAATATTGAAATTTCCAGTAAGAATTTAACCATTTATTGGAATTCACGCATGATATTAAACTGCTTATCTGATAAAAAGCATACGCATTCCTTATTTACGAATGCTTTTCTTACATTTTAACTTAAAAAAGATACGGTAGTGGAAGAATATAGAAATTTACACTAGTTTCAGTATGGATTTAACCATTTATTGGAACTTGCGCATGATATTAAACTGCTTATCTGATAAAAAGCATACGCATTCCTAATTTACGAATGCTTTTCTTACTTTTTACCTTAAAAAAGATACGGTAGTGGAAGAATATTGAAATTTACGCTAGTTTCAGTATTGATTTAACCATTTATTGGAACTTGCGCATGATATTAAACTGCCTATCTCTTAAAAAGCATACGCATTCCTTATTTACGAATGCTTTTCTTACTTTTTAACTTAAAAAAGATACGGTAGTGGAAGAATATTGAAGTTTACGCTAGTTTTAGTATGGATTTAACCATTTATTGGAACTTGCGCATGATATTAAACTGCCTATCTCTTAAAAAGCATACGCATTCCTTATTTACG
>NZ_JBLUOI010000003.1:125808-155017 GCF_048059995.1 Metabacillus sp. YM-086
CGAATGCATGTCACACTTTTTACTTCAAAAAAGATACGCAAGTGGAAAATTATTGATATTTTAATATCGGTTATTGCCTATCTGTTTAATAGCAAACACATTCCTTTTTCCATATGTAGTTATCACATTTCACTAAAAAATATATTAATGCTGAAGATCTTAAAATCGCACATTATTAATCAATGCTATAAGCTTTGCATTTTAAAGTTTATCAATAACAAACCGAACTCGTTACATTTTCTCATCTCTTTTTAAAAATTGTAGGTACTAAGTAAGGGTGGGCCTGACCAATATGCAGTATAATTGTATGAAAATTCATAATATTAATGCTCGATAAGCTTGGTCATGATACAATTACAATTGACATCCATTCCATATTTATCCTAATTTTCCAAGGGGGAGTTTCTTCCGTTTCGAAATACAAGCCTTACCAGTCATCTTGTAACTGTGTAGGGCTATTTTTGTAAAAAGGAGGTGGTAATCGTGTTGGAGTGGTTAGAGCTGCTTCTCAAATTGTTAGTTGCTGCTGCCACACTTTTCTCTTCCATCACACTAGGGTTGAAAAATTTAAATGACTTAAAAAAGAAATCAAAAAAGAAAAGACGCCTCCTATAAGGAAGACGTCAATAAACAGTGCTTACAACTAAATTATAATACAAATCATAACAAAAGGTACGGAAAAAATAAATAGAAACAGATGTTTCCTTAGGAATATAAGGAAGTGTGGAATGGTGTCACATTTATAAAAAGGAGGAATCACAATGAGTAAAGTTGGATTAATTCCTTTCACCATACAAACTGTATTAAAAGATACAAAAATTATTCCACCGGGTATTGAATTAATTGGTGCTCCTACTGCTTGGGAGCAAGGTTATTTTGGTCATGGAAATGTAATAGCTGTTCTTGATACAGGGTGTGATTCCAGTCATTTCGAGCTTCAAAATCAAATTATTGATGCTTATAATTTTACAACAGATGATGAAGGAGACCCTAAAAGCATAAAAGATTATAATGGCCATGGTACTCATGTATGTGGAACGATTTGTGCGGAAGAAAACGATCGAGGTGTAGTTGGTGTTGCACCTAAAGCAAAGCTCCTTGTTTTGAAGGTGCTCTCAGGCCAAGGCTATGGAGAAACAAAATGGGTGACAGACGGCATTCGTTATGCGACAAAATGGCGTGGACCTAATGGTGAGCGTGTAAGAGTCATCAGCATGTCATTAGGTGGGAGAGAGGATGATCATGAACTTCATAAAGCAGTTCAGGAGGCAATCAACCAAGAAATTCTTGTTGTTTGTGCTGCCGGCAATGAAGGGGATGGAAGCTATGAGACTGATGAGTTTGCCTACCCAGGAGCATATCCAGAAGTTGTACAAGTAGGTTCAGTGAATTTGCAAAAGGAAATTTCAGATTTTAGTAATACAAATAGAGCGATTGATCTCGTTGCACCTGGTGAAGAAATTCTATCAACCTATCTTAATAACGAATTTGCCGTCTTATCAGGAACTTCAATGGCGACCCCACATGTTTCCGGAGCTGTTGCGCTTATCATTGAACAATGTGAAAAAGAGTTTGACCGTCCTCTAACAGAGGCTGAAATATACGCTCAACTGATAAAAAGAACTCTTTCTTTAAGTTATAGTCGACGTTATCAAGGGAATGGGATGTTGAATTTAACATTAGATTTAGGAACAGAAATAAAATCATTCCAAACAGCGGTTACTGAATAAAAAAACACCTAATAAATTTATATAGACTCCTTTTTATTGGCATAGGAGTCTATTATTTTTGTTTAGCTTTACTTCCTTATAAGGGGGATATTTATATGAATCTACAAAAGCACTTTGTTCAAACAGTAAAGAAATATTTTAAAGAGCAAGGTGAAGCATGGCTAAAAAATTTGCCAAAAGTAATTAATTATTGCGAACAAAGGTGGTCCATAAAGATAAAAGATCCCTATCCTTTGTCAATTAATTATGTTGCTCCCGCAATAACGAAAGAGTCAGAGGTAGTCGTGAAAATATGTATTCCTGAAGAGGGTTATTTTAGTGAGCTAGAAGCACTTCAATTGTTTGGAATGGAAAAGAAAAAAATGGTCCAGCTGATTGACTGTGACAAAGAACACGGAATAATTCTGCTAGAAAAACTATCACCAGGATTTACATTAGCAGAAGTAGAAGATGATGAGGAGTCTTGTAGAATAGCTGCTGCTGTATTAAAAAATTTAATTTTCCCTTCACCTGTTCACTCAAGGATTGGTACAACTAAAGACAGGGAAGAAAATCTTCGAGAAATTGTTAATAACCATAAAAAGGGAATTGGTCCAATTTCTCAGCAAACTTTAGAAAAAGCATTGAGGATATTTACATACCTGAATGCAACTGCAAAACAACATTTTCTCCTTCATGGTGATTTTCATCATTATAATATACTTGCTTGTCAAGAGAGAGAATGGGTAGCCATTGATCCAAAGGGGTTAATCGGTGAAATCGAATATGATCTCATTCAATTTTTATTAAACAAGCTTCCAGATCAAAGAATGTATGAAGTTATCGAAAAAAGAGTAGACATTTTCACTAAGGAACTAAATTTAAATAAAAAAAGGCTTCTGCTTTGGGGGTATTGTCACACCGTATTAGCAACCTCGTGGACTGTTAAAAATGATGAAACCTATGATAAGGCTTTTTTTCAATGTATTGAGATTTTTGAAAAGCTGTATGAAAGCAAATGGGGACAGGTACCGTGTCTCAAAGAGACAACGGACCTGTCCCCTCGTCCGATCTAGTTTTCATCCAAATAGAAGAAAAGTTGTTCTTCAGTAAGAGGAGGGCTGAAGTAATAACCTTGCATCATGTCACATCCATTTTTAAGTAGAAATTCTGTTTGTTCAGAGGTTTCGACACCTTCTCCAATAACTTTTAGGCCAAGTTTATGTGCCATGTAGATAATCATTGTTGCAATATCTTGATCCTCTTTATTTTGTGGAATATTTTTTATAAAAGAGCGATCAATTTTTAGAGTATTGATAGGAAATGATCTCAAATAACTAAGGGAACTATAACCAGTTCCAAAATCATCAATTGAAATAGATACGCCTAAAGCTTTTAACTCATTAAGTGTATTGGAGGTAAGGTGAACGTCAGCTGTCATACTCTCAGTAATTTCGAAATTTAATCTCGCTGGGTTTACTTCCGTTTCTTTTATAATGCTAGCGACCATTGCGACAAGATTAGGCTGATAGAACTGACGAATGGAAAGGTTAATAGAAATACTTATATGGCTATATCCCTTTAAGTCTAAAACGCTTAAGTGACGACATGCATTTTCAATAACCCATTGGCCAATCGGAATGATAAGACCATTTTCTTCAGCGATTGGTATAAATTTGCCTGGTGGAATGTTCCCCATTAAATGATGTTGCCAACGGAGCAATGCTTCAACAGCAACCACTTTAGTAGACTTTGTATCAATAATTGGTTGAAAAGAAAGAGATAACTCATTTCGGTAAAGTGCTTTTCGTAATTCATTTTCGATCTTGAGCTGTTCTACTTGTTCCTTATCCATATTTAAATCATAAAATCTAAATGTATTTCTTCCATCTTTTTTGGCTTGGTACATAGCAACATCAGATTTTCTAAGTAACTCACCTTCATTACGACCATCTTCTGGATACATACTAATTCCTATACTTGGAGTAACAAATATTTCTTTTCCTTGTATATAAAAGGGGGCGGATAATGTATGAAGAATACGATTTGATATTTTTGTGACTTCATTTTTCATTATATTGTCAAGGAGAATAATAAATTCATCTCCTCCTTGCCGCGCTGCTGTATCATTCCGACGGATACATGATGTTATTCGTTGGGCGACTTCCCTTAACAAAAGGTCCCCAATATTATGACCTAAAGTGTCATTTATTACTTTAAATCGATCCAAGTCAATAAATAAAAAGGCTAGGTTCTCTTTATTGTTCCCGAGAGCCTGAGAGGCTTTGATATCAAATAGTCGACGATTCGGAAGAGATGTTAATTCATCATGATATGCCATAAAATTAATCTTCTTTTCTGATTCATAATGTTGAAGGGCTAAGCTTGTTAAATAAGTGGCCTTTTCAATGACCATCATATCGATTTGATTTGGTTTCCTCGCTTCAGGATAATAAACAGCAAATGTTCCTAAAGTCCTAGACTGATTATCTAATACCGGATATGACCAGCATGCTCTTAGGTTATGCTTCAATGCAATTTCTCTATGCTCGTTCCAAAGACTATCTTTCTCAATATCTTCAACTACAACAGGAAGCTGGGTAAAGGCAGCTTTTCCACAAGATCCACTAGTCGGACCAACTGTCACACCAAGATTAATATAATCATTATATTCGCTTGGCAAATTAACCGCCGTTCCTTTTCTAAGGATTCCAAGTGAATGATCCATTAATAATATTGAACAAAGACCACCATCTAGTACATCTTCCATTAACAGCACAAGGGAGGATAACACTTCATTTAAATTGTGGCCTTTTGCGATCATTTCTAAAATTGTATTTTGGCCGTCTAATAGTTTCCTCGTTCTCTTTTCATCGGTCATATCCTTTGCACTACAGACAAGACCTTTTACATTACCATCATGTATGATTGGAATATTCGTAACTTGTAAATGAACCACTTGTCCATTTTTATGGTTTATAGATGTTTCAAACCTTGTTCTTTTCCCATTTAGAGCGGCTATAAAATGGTTCTCTGTAGTGGCAAGATCAGGTTCTCTAACAAATTCTTTAAAGGATTTTCCAACCAAATCCTCATTTATGTAACCTGATAGTTCTAAAAATGCATCATTATAAAGAATAAAATTACCCATAAGATCCATTCCGTAACATGCATCTTGATTATTTTTAAATAAAGAATAGTAAATTTCATTTGGGAAGTTTATATCTTCTGCCATTCTCATCATTACTCTCATCCTTCGTCATATCTTACCTCATTTTACCACGAATTTATATTTACTAATTGAGGTATTATTTTACAATTGGTAGAACTTGTTCGCCAAAGACATAACTTTGAGAGTAAAAAAGAACCCATAACAACACCTAGGCATCTTGCATACAATGGAGTTAAAAAAGGTGGATATCCAAATGCATTATACGTTCCCAGTTGATATTAAAACATTAACAATTAGTAAAGGAACAAAGCAAACCGTTTATTATCCAAAAGTGACCAATATGACAAATCAACAGCTTCAGCGGTATATTAATCACGTGATTGTGGTTGAAACACAACAGCTTATTAACAAGCAAGTTGGACATATGCCAACAACAGTAGAAGAGATGCTAGGGTCTTATGAAATAAAAAATAATCAACGCCAAGTATTGAGTTTATTACTTTCTAATTATACCTATCACTTCCACGCTGCTCATGGTATGACTTTTTTAAAATCATTAACCTTTGATCTGAAGAAAGGGAAAAAGTGCGAGCTCAAAGACTTATTCAAACCAGGTGTAGATTATGTCAAAAGGCTCTCAGATATCATCAAGTTGCAAATCAAACAACGCGATCTTCCTCTGCTGAACGAATTCACTAAGATTCAGCCTAATCAAGACTTTTATATAGCTGATAAAGCTCTTGTCATTTATTTTCAATTATATGAAATCACTCCATATGTGTACGGCTTTCCAATGTTTCCGATTTCGGTATATGACATTCAAGATCTAATCGATGAAAACGGGCCACTTGGTCGCATGGCTGTGAATGAATGAAAGACAGGGGGACAGGTTCCGTGTCCCGACGGGACAACGAACCTGTCCCCCTGTCTCAAGAAAAATCAAAATATTTAAACTTAAGGAAATACGATTCTTATTAGTTGATTTGAGCATAATGGTGTGGCATTGTAAATAATTACTTAGGACAAGAAATAATTTCTCTTTATATGTTGGTAGGATGAGTTAATGGGAAGAATATGTGTTAAATAGCAATTGAAAAGAAAATATAGATTATTAGGAGGGTTTCCTATGAAGAAATTAGCATTAAGTGTAATGATGTCACTATTCGTTTTGATGATTGCCGCTTGTGGTGCAAATCAAGAAGAAAGTAATGAAAATGCAACAGAACAAGAACAAGGTAACGCGAAAATAGAAAAACTAACTGTTGGAACAGAAGGTACATATGCGCCATTTACTTTCCATAATGAAGAAGGAGAACTAACTGGTTATGATGTTGAAGTCATAAAAGAAGTTGCAAAACGTATGGGAGCAGAAGTTGAATTTATGGAAACACAGTGGGATTCTATGTTTGCCGGATTAAATTCGAAACGTTTTGATCTTATCGCGAACCAAGTTGGGATCAATGAAGATCGTTTAGCAAACTATGATTTTTCAACACCATACACATATTCATCTTCCGTTATTGTTACACCTACCGAAACAGATGATATTACTTCATTTGAAGACTTAGAAGGGAAAAAATCTGCTCAATCGTTAACAAGTAACTATGGTGCGATTGCTGAAGAAAACGGAGCAGAGCTTGTTGGGGTTGAAGGTCTTGCGCAATCTATCCAACTAATTAAGCAAGGAAGAGCCGATGTAACAGTAAATGATAAATTGGCCGTCCTTGATTATATGAAAAATCAAAATGATAAAGATGTAAAAATTGTTGCTGAATCTGACGATGTATCAGAGATGGCTTTTACATTTAATAAAGGAAATGAAGAATTAGTTGAGGCTGTTAATGAACAGCTAGCTGCAATGAAAGAAGATGGAACATTAACGAAAATTTCCCAAGAATGGTTTGGTGAAGATGTTTCTACAAAATAATACCATAACAGCAGAGATGGGAGGATGGGAGTTATTTTCCAACTCTCTTCTCCCGATGCTTTCGGGAGCGATACAGTATACCATTCCGCTTACACTCATTTCATTTGTAGGTGGATTAATTTTAGCCTTGATTTTGGCAATGATGCGCTTATCCAAAACACGTATTATACAACTTCCTTCAATTATTTTTGTGTCAGCCATTAGAGGCACACCCTTACTCGTGCAATTATTTATCATTTTTTATGGACTACCAAACATTGGAGTAAATCTTGATCCTTTTATAAGTGCTGTTATTGCTTTTATCTTAAACGTTGGTGCATATGGTTCCGAAATTATTCGTGCTTCTATTCTTTCAATCCCAAAAGGTCAATGGGAGGCTGCTCATACAATTGGTATGTCAAGATGGACTGCTCTTAGGAGAATTATTCTTCCTCAGGCAGCAAGAGTTTCAGTTCCGCCATTATCAAATTCATTCATAAGTTTAGTCAAGGACACCTCTTTAGCATCCTTAGTATTAGTGGCAGAATTATTTCGAAAAGCTCAAGAAATCGCTGCTAGAACATATGACTTTTTACTTTTATATGTAGAAGCTGCCCTTATCTATTGGGTGATCTGTTTTATCTTATCTTTAGTTCAAGTTGTGATTGAAAAGCGTCTTGATCGATATGTCGCTAGATAGAAAGGAGGGAGTGTCATGTTTTTATCGATAAAGGGTTTGGCAAAATCATTTGGCGATAACCATGTATTAAAAAATGTTGATGTCGATGTGCAAAAAGGAGAAGTGGTATCCATTATCGGACCTTCTGGGTCAGGTAAAACAACATTACTTCGATGTTTTAATGGACTCGAGCTACCTGATAAAGGAAAATATACTTTTGATGATGGTCTAACACTCGATTTTGGACAAAAATTAGATAAAAAGGATATGGTCAAGCTTAGTAGAAAATCAGGAATGGTCTTTCAATCATATAACCTTTTTCCACACAAAACGGCACTTGAAAATGTAATGGAGGGTCCATTAATTGTTCAAAAACGGAAAAAGCCTGAGGTCATAGAAGAAGCAATGGTTCTTTTAGAAAAGGTCGGGTTAGAAGATAAGCTGAATTTTTATCCGCATCAATTATCTGGGGGACAACAGCAACGGGTAGGAATTGCAAGAGCGCTAGCCCTTAAGCCTGAACTAATGCTATTTGATGAGCCAACATCTGCACTCGATCCAGAATTAATAGGTGAAGTGTTAAGTGTTATGAAAGACTTAGCAAAGGAAAACTGGACGATGATGATCGTAACACATGAGATCCAATTTGCAAGTGAAGTTTCGGATAAAGTGTTATTCATGGACGGCGGCTACATAGTTGAGCAAGGAACGCCAGATGAAGTGCTCAAAGCTCCAAAAGAAGAAAGAACAAAGAGATTTCTACAAAGAATATTACATCCTTCCTAGAAGTTGAATATCTTTGCTAGGATGATTCTAATACAAATTAAAGGATAGTTGGAGGAACCCTACTATCCTTTTTTATTCAACAATCGGGGTGCAGTTCAGGAACAGGAAAGCGCTCATCCACCTGCATCATAATTTTTGTAACGTAATGTTCCTTTTGGTTCTTTACAACTGTGTCATAAATATACTCTTCAAATACATAATCTCCTAATGTTAATTCCAAACGCTCCATTTCTGAAAAAAGCCTTTTGTAGGTATTATGTATGGTTAGTTCATCTCCAATATGATAGCCAACGAGAAAATAACCCTTCACAGCCTGGAAGTATGAATATCCTTCCTTAGGTTGTGGTTGTTCAATGTATAAATAGCTATACTTTGAGAATTCTCCTTTTAAGACTTGCTCCCGATTTGTTATAACACCTATAGGATATCCCGTATCAAGCTTTAACTCGTTTAATTCATCAATAAAATCAGAAATAACCTCTACAAATTCCTCATCCGTATTATTTTTCATTTTTCTGCTTAAATAAAGTGTTGCTTCTGGGAAATGTTCAAGTGTAATTTGTTGAAAATCAAGTTGTGAGGCCTCTTCCATTAATGAGATTTTTGTTTCAATTAGTTTTTCCTTCCTTTCAATTTCCTGTCGTTTTTTCACAATCTCTTCTCTTTTTTGATACATTAAAGTCAAAAAGCTTTCAGGAGATTTATTTTGCGTATATTGTTGAATATCATTTAGCGACATGCCGAGCTCTTTTAATAAATCAATAACAAAGAATAATTCAATTTGATTCATTGAATAAAAACGATAGCCTTTTTCATTTTTAAATACCGGAGAGAGAAGGCCAATTTGATCGTAGTAAAAGAGTGTTTGTTTATTTACTTTGCAAAGCTTTGCGAATGCACCTGTCGTTAAATATTTCGGATTTTTTTTATTCACTTTCTAATCATCACCCTTGACTATATAGTTACTATATAGATTAGGATATAAACAGTAATGAAATCAAGTGAATACGTTTGATTTTAGGTCAACGTGAAGGAGAAAATACGAAATGAAGAATAATAAAATTACGTTAGGGCTATTATTATTGAATTTATTTATAGCCTTTATGGGGATTGGTCTTGTTATTCCCGTTTTACCTACACTAATGAATGAATTAGGGATAAATGGAAAGACAGTTGGCTATCTAACAGCTGCTTTCGCAATTGCGCAGTTGATTGTTTCACCATTTGCTGGGAAAGCAGTAGATAAATTTGGAAGAAAAATTATGATTGTACTTGGCTTATTTATTTTCGGCTTATCAGAGTTATTATTTGGACTTGGAAAAGAAATAGAAGTGTTATTTATTTCTCGAATTTTAGGTGGAATAAGTGCAGCATTCATTATGCCAGGGGTTACAGCCTTCATTGCTGATATGACAAACTTGGAAACTCGCCCAAAAGCACTAGGCTATATGTCGGCTGCGATTAGCACAGGGTTTATTATTGGACCTGGTATCGGTGGATTTTTAGCGGAATTCGGTACACGAATACCATTCTTCTTTGCTGGTGCACTAGGTACAATCGCTGGAATACTAACGATTATATTTATATCTGAGCCACATCGTGCGATAAAAACAAATGAACATACCGAAAGTGGAAAAAATGGGTTCAGTCGTATGATTGAGCCAAAATATTTTTTCGCTTTTATTTTAATTTTTATTGCCTCATTTGGTTTAGCAGCTTTTGAATCGTTCTTTAGTTTATTTGTAGACCATAAGTTTCAATTTACACCATCTGATATAGCGATTGTTATTACCGGTGGGGCCATTTTTGGTGCTATTTCACAAGTCGTATTGTTTGACCGGCTTACACGAGTTTGGGGAGAAATTAAACTGATTCGTTATAGTTTACTATTATCGGGATTACTTGTCTTTTTAATGACTGTTGTTTCTTCGTATTTTTCTATTTTACTTGTTACATTTATTGTTTTTGTAGGATTCGATTTATTCAGACCTGCAGTGACTTCCTACCTTTCAAATATCGCAGGGGACGAACAAGGTTTCGTTGGTGGAATGAACTCCACGTTTACAAGTCTAGCGAACATTAGTGGTCCAATTCTGGGGGGAATATTATTTGATATAGATATTAACTATCCATACTACTTTGCTACTGTGATACTATCACTGGGAATAGTTCTTACATGGTTCTGGAGAAAGCAAGAAAACAATTCTTCAAACGAAGTTAAGACTAGTGTGGTTGATATATCAAACTAAAGAGTAAGAATTCGTATAAAAAAAATAAGTCAATTTGGTCATTATATGAGGTGACCGAATTGACTTTTTTTAATTCTATCAAATCATATTCTATAGGAGAAAATGGAATTGGTGGAATCACTTTTGGTGCCTCGGGGAAAAGGATATAGTAGGGGGTTAGATAGAAAAATAGAAATATAAGTTAGAAAATGAATAGATAAGAGCACAAACTAAATAATTCTATAATGAAAAAACAACGATCAAATTCTCCCAAAAAAGTGTTGTATAAATCAAAGGTATCGATTAAAGTAATATTTAAAATATTTGTTTTAGATGTACTTTTTTCAATAAACCTTGCAGTGATCTTATTATCAATATAAAGATGGGAGGACTAAATGGATATCCAACAAAATGACCTTTTTATTATTACTAAAGATTCTACACGTTATCAATCATTATCTAATCAATACATACTTTTATTTGATTCAATCAATTACCCTAATAAACAACTAGCTTTAAGGAGAATTGAGAATTTCCTTATCTTTTTAACTATTTATACGAATATCAGAAAAATACATAGAATCGAAACAAAGCATTTACTTTTATTTGCAAGGAAACAAATTCAAGATTCCAAGGATCAAACATGTGAGGAAACTTTAAGAGAAGTAGTAAAAACATTAACCACTTTAAAAAGTATACACAAGTTCAAAACAGATGTGTCTTTAATGAATTACACATTCTGGTGTGAAGTATTTAAATGAAATACGAATGTACGATGCAAGGTCTTTCTTAACCAAGAATACTTCAAATGCTTGACCAACGACTGTATTTTTTAAAAACTTCATTTGAGACATGTAACAAAAACAAGTATAAAAAGAAAAGTCGTTGGCCGTGTGGATTTCCGTAAATATCCCATGTCAAAAATGAGATAAAAAACTGAGACAGAATAATTGAAAATACTTATTTAGATTAGTTGATAATATAACCCAAATTGTGTATCAAACCATAGCAATTTCCCATGTTTATGTTGTGGAAGACGTGTTTGTAAGCCCCATTCAGGATATTGTTTCATAATCTGTACTGAATCCCCAGTAGCAAGGGCAATAAATGAAATATAATGATCTTTTGTCATTGGATGGTCACTTGAGATAAACAACTCAGAATCAATTTCGGTTATTGATAATTTTTCTTCGTCTGTTGCTTTTTTTGCTACTAATCGTTCTACCTTTCTCCCGCAGCAAGAAATGTCTATATCCCCAGTTGCTAATACAATATTATGACATGAGGGACATACAAAATAATTCGATCTTTTCATATTTCCTCCTACAAAATCATTCGATGCTAATTCACCTTCTAAAATATTTTCAATATTTACCCCTAAGATTGAAGACAAACTAGGTAAAAGAGTAACATCTGGACAACGATATCCACGCTCCCATTTTGAAATTGTTCGATCAGAAATGTTCATTGAATCAGCTAACTGTTTCTGTGTTAATCCTTTTTCCTTCCGTAAATTGTAAATTAAGTTACCAACTTTACTATTATCCATATTTTCTCCTCCTGCTCTATGTTCATCTTAGAGGTTAATATAATCAATGGCAACAAACGTTTCGTAGAGTGGGACAGGTTAACTGTCCCAGTTTTTTTATTATAGTTAAGAGTAATTCATCAGGACCAATGGGACAATGGTAGAGCAAATTAAAACAATATAATTTAAATTTTGCAATTCAATTCTAGAGGTCGAAGTAAGAGATGAACCCATTGACACTCAATGAAACATGAGCTGATAACGCATCTCAAGGATTGTTTAAAAGTAAGAATAGATTAAATTACCCTTAAGAACAGATCTCATAGACTGAAGAAGCTGGAAACACCATTGTTTTTTATATAAACAGATGCAGCTCGGGGTAAGATTAGAGGTTTAGGGATAAGTGTATTGATATTCAATTTGAAGCATTATGGCCTGTTGTGCATTGGAGTAAGAAAGAGATATGTAGTTAATGCGCAATTCGCGTAAAAATGAATGAAAGGTGACAACTTAAATCCAGTCAAGTAAAAACCATTGCCTACTGAAAAGAAAATAGTGTCAAAGGAAAGTAAAGATGATTTGTGACGAAGTAATTTTTGAAGATTAAAGATCATTATGTACTCAAGAGAACATCAATTGCTTGCTCTTGCTTTAGTATTATAAACACATATTGATTAAAATGGACAAAAGCTAATTATCCACAAAAATTTTCTTTTGCCACTGATGGTAACCATAAATAATAAAAGACAGCGCAAACATTACAAATAAATATTGCGTAGGAGAGATATTCTCGTATTTCGCTATACCTAGTACGCCTAATAATGGGAGTGCAATATATGCCATGAATGAATCAGCTATAAAATTAACAATTACGTACAAAATGAAATTGTGTGAAGTGCAACTAAAGATCCAAAAAGTTCCAACAGTAAATATACCATATGCAAAACTAACATCAATCATATAGCCCCAGGGAACAATTTGTTCTTGAATTGTCCACCATTTATATGTATAAGCTATTTGAAAAATAATTGTCATTAATAGTGAAGTGAAGATAGTTACTGGCATATACTTTTTTCTATTTATTGAATTTGTAAAAAATAAGGTTAACCAAGGAAGAACTAATGAAGAAAACATAAAAAATTTATTCATAAAATATGCACTCCAATCACATAACTCATCATTTATCTTTATCTTGTGTGTTTGGAATTCATTTATACGTTTATGAAGCAAATGAAGAAAAGTCTTATTGTTTAATTACTCTGCTTAAAATCAATATCTCATTTTTAATATATTTTTTTCGGTTAGTATCATCGCATCTATGATATTAATTTATTAGTAAATAAATATCACGTAAAAACATAATCATTTTTTTCCTCCTTTTGTGTTCACTTATATGACGTATTCATTCAATTATAGGTATTACCAATTAGATTAACATCATAAAAGTATGTTTAATACGACCATCGATTGAATTTAAATTAGACTATTTTTTTCTATGAGTTGTTAATGGACCTCTTTAATTAGGAAATAATGTTGCAGTATCTGGAGAGGATTACGAAGGTAACGAATTTTACTACAAGGCCATATTGTGGGGGACTGAATTCCTAAATGTAAGAAATAAATGGTTTTATTCAGCTAAAGGGTTGTTTAGTTCAAGTACAATCTTCAAAACAAAGCGCTTTAGTTTAATAATGATCTTCAACAATTTAAAGCACTTATCTTGAACAGTAACAGGTTCTGTTTTGAAGTACAAAATACAAATTAACATTGTTTTCGTATAGTAATTCGCACTATGATTAAAAAGCATTATAACAAGTAAATCAGCAAAGAAAAATGCTTGGAGATGCTCCAAGCATTTTTTATACATGATTAGTACCCGATTAAGCAATTTATAAGACTTCAAGAACCGCCAGGAAATAAACTACCTCAATAAGCCGAGAAATTCCCCTTATTGAGAAAATAACATGAAAAATAGATTAAATAGACGGAAAGATTCCGCCTATTTAATCGAAAAAGACGAAAATGGACCATTTTACATTGCTTAACCGGAAAAATTCCGCTTATATCTCCAAACTGATTTCCATTCTTCATTCTAACCGGAAAAACTCCGCTTATAAACTATTGGTTACTCAATTAAGGATAATCTGCTTTATTTATCCGCCTCTCTGACCATCATCCCCCCTGGTAGTTAAAATCACTTTTAGCACACCATTTGGAATAGCAATGAGCTTGCGAATTTTTAAGCTGACAAATACTTATGTCACCATGTTAAAAGTGGTTCGGAATTCTGGGCCTAGTTACCTTCCATTTAATTAAACCCCATATATATCAATAAAAATAAGCAGTCTTATTCAGTAGCGAATAGGACTGCTTATTAGTTTGCTAATTTAGTTTTTGTATTCGGAAACCGAACCCGTTACTTGAACAGATGAGTGCTTTTTCATGTTAAAGGTTATAGTGTAGAGTTACTCTTTTATTACGTAGTAGACCTAAAATGCGTCATAAATGATTAGCAATTAACTCTGTCTATTTTAGAAATCTGTGGCTCAAACCCAATGTTATAAGACCTAAAAAAGAACAAATTACATTGTGAAAGACTTGAGTTTCATCGTTAAAATCCAATAGGGCATAAGTCACTAAAGAGATACCGATACATGCAAAAATGCTTCTTGCTTTTATTTTAAAACACCCCCCTAATACAAGGTATGTAGAGGAGATTAAAAAAATTTGAAGACCATTCATACTGTCGATTTCTCATAAAAAGCGAAGTAGAAATTATAAAAAAAGTAAGGAAATGTGAAATATATCCTTACAACTTATTAATATAGGGACTAATATTTTGAAGAATTTGTGTTAAAAACAACTTTTTCTAGGGTGTGCTGATAAAAATATAGGAAGATTGCTAAAAGTACTGTAATAAGCCAATAAATGGAGGGGCTCATTCTTTTAAATTTAAAAAAGCCAAGTCTTTTCCATAAGCCTGCAAAAGGGAAAGCGTTAATACAATCTAGAATTATGTTTGTTATTAAATATAAAGGAAATGACCCAAATGTTAGTGTGAATACCCATAGTGTCGTCACAAAATGAGCTCCTAAAATATATGTGAAATCTATGGGGGTTTTTGGAAATAATGGGTTCCTATTTTTCCACCAATTATTCCTATTTGCAATTAGGCTAAGAATAATCATAGATAAGCTCGCAAAGGTCGCAGGAGGTAAATAACGGACAAAGGATTTTTTACCTAAAAGAGGCACACTTACCCAAGGGAGAATTAACATACATAAAGAAGCTACCTTTTTATAATTCATAAGAACCTCCAACCAAAAATGATTATAGTAAGTAGTATTTCCAAAATTTATAATATTTATGAAAAAAGGTCTTCAAAAAGTGGGAGAGGGATTTTTAAGTAACTACGAATAAATGGATAGAACCTGATGGATTTGGAATATTATTGATAAGGCGAGGGCGTGAGATGAAGTCTATATTCTTAATACCTGCTATGATAATTTACACAGGAACACATTATCTTTTTTACACTATATTCTCTTAAAAATCAGAAGAAAGCTTCTTTAGTAAGTGGAATCATATTGACTTTGTTAGGTGTCGTATATTCTACAATTCAAACAAAATACATAGTAAATAATTTAGCAAATAATAAATGATTAATTATTCTCTTACCTTCTAAATTGTTGGTAAGCTTTTTATATATTTCATGAACAAAAATCTTGATCAACAAAGACACCCTCTAACTCAATTAGAGCAAACCCACAAGTAAGTGAAATCTTCATTATTTATTACCTTGCTGTGAAATATAACAGAATCCTTCACTGAGAGGTATAAAAAGCTCCTTATAAGATGTTCTTATTCAGCTACGCTGTTTAAAATAAATAGTGATTTTCGAACGAAGCGCCTTGTTCAATAAAGAGAAGATGTTTTGTTTTTTTGAACTACTCCATTTGTTTTAAAAGGAATTTTCACTTATTTGGAGGTAATGAATATGGAGAAAATTATTGAAGAAAATAACACTTGTATTAGTAATTGCAAATACAAGTGAGGGTGATATGTTTTGAATTTATTGGTTAAACAACAAATACAGTTAATAATTAGAGCGTTGTATATCGGGAAATAAGTGGACTGAAAAAGGAAGAAAATATAATGTGACACCTACTACCAGTTTCTCTTATTTCTTTTATTTGCTTATGAAGTGAATTTACCATACGAATTAAGCGAGTTAGGTTGTTGGCATAATTCTTCTGTAACAAGACTACTTGATCGACTACAAAAGAATGAGAATGTAAAAACGCAAAGGAATTGGTTTGGCTTTAAGGTTGTGTCAATGACAGGGTGCTTGAAGAAATTAATTAAAAAACTCAGTTAAAGGAACAAATTCCTTTTGATATATATGTACAAAGACTGGAAGGGAATTGTTATTATGCGTAAATCACAACACGCCTTCAAAGACAGGGTTATCTTAAAGTTATTTTGGTTAGCGACTATTGGGCTACTATTTCGATTTATTCCTAAAGATAAGATAAGGCATGGGATTTTGGCGTTTTTATATAAGCAGATTGTCACGTGGGTGTTTGGTTTACTTGTGGTTGAAAAGGGACTTATTAAATATCCAGTTAGGTTTTTTAGTAAAGCCAACAAATCAAGTTTTTCGTTTGAATACTTTATTTATCCTTCTATGTGTGCAATTTTTAATATGAATTATCCTGAAAATAAGAATAAATTAATGAAATTTTTCTATATCATTTTTCATTCAGGAATACTTACATTTGGGGAGGTTCTTGTAGAACGGTACACGAATCTTATTAAATATATAAAATGGAAGTGGTATTGGAGTTTTATAACTATAGGTCTAACAAATTATTCATCAAGATTGTTTTATCGTTGGTTTTTCAAAGAAGAGTTTGTTCAAAATATTAAAGGTACTATTGAAACTGGTTGATCAGAAAATGCTTTAAAGTTAATGAGCGGAAGACTAGATGTTGCGCAAGATAGTGCAATAGGGAATAAAGGCTTTCCTTAATTACTTTTTTTAAAAGAATCTGCTGATATATTTGATAACAAAAAAGGTACATTCGGATTAACTATTTTAGACAAATTACAGGAGGTATAGAAATGGAAACCAGCGACCATAAAGACAAGATAAGTGCATCCGAACTTGCAAACCTGTGGACACAATATATAAATGACAGCTTAGCCCGTTGTATGTTTCTCTATTTTCTTAATCATGTTAAGGATAAAGATATTATTCAGGTGTTACAATATGCCCTTGAACTAACTGAAAGACACCTTCAGAAAGTTGAAGTTTTTTTAGCAAAAGAGGGTTACCCAACACCTAAGGGATTTACAGATGAAGATGTTACTGTAGAAGCACCTCCTTTATTTACTGACACGTATATTATTGTTTACCTTCATATCATGGCTGTTCATGGTCTGACTAGATATGCAGGTGCAATAGGTAATGTTGTTCGAGAGGATCAGAGGAAATACTTTAAAGGTGTTATTTCAGAAACGTTGGAATTACATGATATGGCGACTAAAGTTCTTACGGAGAAAGGAATTATTAGCAAACCACCTAGTTTAAACAATCATCAGAATGTTGAGTTTATAAAGAAACAAGATTTTATAAAAGGCTGGTTAGGTAAACGTAGACCTATAAGTGCAGTAGAAATTAGCGGTATTTATCTTAACTTGCAGAAAACACTGACAAAAACTGTCCTAGAATTAGGGTTCAGTCAAGTAGCTAAATCTAAAGAGGTTAGAAAATTTATGGAAAGGTCTAGGGATCTATGCAACAAACACTTTAAAATGCTAAGTTCAATGTTAATTGAAGAGAATTTACACATCCCTAGAACATTTGAAACAGAGGTTACAGATTCAATAATTTCCCCTTTCTCTGATAAGCTTATGATGTTTCATATATCTACCTTACTTTCTTCTGCCATTGGTTATTATGGTGAGGCAATGTCAATGTGTCAAAGAAAGGATTTATCAGTTGATTTTGCAAAAATGATTGCAGAAATTGGATTACTAGCTGAGGACGGTATGAATATATAATAGACAATGGATGGATGGAACAGCCCCCTCTAGCAACAGACCATGAAGACTTGGCAAAAAACAAATGATATAAAGTGAGATGAAATATAAAGATAAAATAATTGAAAGTATTTTGTGGAGTATTGCCTTAACTGGCTTTTCTTAAATATTAAATGGTCGGCTTCTTAAAGCATTTTATTTATTGGATTAGAAATTGGGATAAACGTAATGGCAAACTTTAATGAAATTATCCGTTTGAGTTTTATTGGAAATATAGAAGGGACAGTTTCTCAAACAAATTATCAATGGCTTATGTTTTATCCCTGTTTATACTTCTTTGCCATGTGGGATGCATTTAAAGAAGCAGGTGGGGGGAAAAATCCTTACTCGTTTCCTCCCTTTGTTAGTTCAGCATTCCTTGTGACAGTTGGAATTATGTATTCAGCACATGTGAGACTTTTTGGAATATTATTGGGCCAGTATGGTTACCAATGCTTTGTGTTATTCCTGGGTTGTTAATTGGCTTTACTTTAAAAACAATACTAAACAAGAAGCTAGGATAAATTGAGTTACTTTAATATAAGATTGTAAAAAATTACACTTTAACCAAAGTAGGAAAGTTAGTTTTAGAAGAAAATAGTGATTTTCAGCAATTAAGCGCTTATCTTGAATAAAGGAAAGTGCTTTTTCATGTTAAGTAGCAATTTTAATTCCTTTATTAATATCTTCAACAATAAAAACACGAGTATGAACAATACAAAATATTTCCATGTACATCTGCATTGGTTATTAATATATTTTATTAAAGATCATTTTTGAGTTAGAGGTGCCGTGTGAGAAAGTACTTTTTCTGGAGTTGGCTGCTTTTATCATTATTTTTCTCTTTCACGATTTGTTTAGCTAATTTGCCGATACATGACCTAGAATATATTCCTCTGTTAGACATGATTAGGAGCGTCCTTTTTCTAACTGGTGGAGTTTTATTTTTCAGTTCAATAATGTCTACACTACTTTCGTTAGAAACATTAGAACTACCATATACTTAGGTATTATTATCCTCTTTTTATTAGTCTTATGGGTCATTCAATATAGCGTATTACCTCTATTTATATTGGTTCCTATATTTATAATATTGTTATTTACTATTGGGCTAGTTCACTTTTTAATTACTTATTTTATAGGTAAGAACCAATTTAACAAACTCTAATGGGGATTCACTTTTTTAGCTACTTAATCTGGGAGATGAGAATGAAGTGAAGAAAGATATAAAGGATCTTACAGAATTATTTATTGAGAACGCTGTAATACAGGGTGAATCAACTGTTAATGGTGATTTTAATAGGGAAAATAAAGCCAGTTAATTACTTCTGTTAATCAATTACGTAAAAATAAAGTATGCCATTATTAAATAATTTTTTAGGTCGATCGTAAAGAGGAGGGGATTCTATGATTACGGTTATGAATGCCGAAAGTTACCTAAAAAATAAGATTGGCGAAGGTACCGTTGATATAAAAAATGTCTGGGAAGCTTTTAAAGCTTTTTCAAAAGAGTTAGTTGAGGGCGAAGAAGAGACAGAAATATTATTTCAATGTGGTGTTTATAATTTTACTGGAGAGAAATTATTTCATTTCGATTTTGTACGTCAATTTAGTGTATATCGAGAAGGTGAATATTCTCATTTGGAACAACTGCACTGTGAATTTCTATTTAAACCAACAAAGGAATTAAAGAAGTTAAAGGTAGAAGAGTGGTCTATGGATTTTGAAGGTATTGATGATTTCTTTAAACATATTGAAAGTCTTAAGGAGTTTAATATACCTTTAGGACTAGTTCCTATAAAGTTGGAAATTTATCAAGAGGAAATTTAGTGAATTTTTTAAAAATGAAGGGGTGAGATTTATGGATCATACAACATTATTCGTTGGTATAGACACTAGCATTTCTATACCCTCTAACATGGGGAAGAGAAAACAATTTAAAATTAGAAGAGTTGAGTACGAGGAATTGTCTCCAACTGTGACATTTGCTTGTTATGAAAAACAAGATACGATGGTGCGTACATATTTCATTAAGGATGCTCTTATTTTATTTGTGGAAGTGACACCTTTTATTCAGCAATTTGAAGAAATTTTTGGACAATGTCAATCAGAGCTGGATGTTTTTATAACTGACATGTCTCATGAAACTCTTATTCCTAAGTTCTTAAAAGTGATCGCAGAAAAAAAGGGGGGTTATATAGAGTTTCCTACTTTACATATTTTTGGACAAAAATGTTGGCATGATGATGCAATAATAGTTGGAAACAAAGCAGCACTTATAGAATTGAGAGATATAATTGACAAGGCTATTCAATATGGTGAAGGAAGGCTTGGTGCTTTAACAAGTGATGGTGAAGGTTATGATTTGTTCATCTCATGTTTGCCAGGAGATCCAGAGAATAATATAAATTGGCGAAAAATCACACTACCTTATCATGATAAAGAGATGTATAGTCCGAGTGAAGATGAGGTTGACCCGTTTTCTCATTTAACACTATTCAGAGGTTTGTTAAGAAGAAGTCAATCTAATTAATTCAGATGAAAAAAATCCAGTATATCAGTGGTCTTTTAGCCTTAAGAGTAATCATAAGCAGTTCCAAAGTATAAAAAATCTTTCAAAACCAAAGAGTATTAGAGAAAGAGCTGCCATTTGTGGCAGCTTTACTTAATTAAGTTAAAGGGCAGGATAGTCTAAGAAGGACTTGTGATGAAGATATTAATAGATAATTTATATTAATGGGGTTTATAAGGGAAGAGGTGTTGTAGTGCTACAGCAGATTAGATTAGCAAATTGGTTATTAGAAGTTGATATTATTAAGACACGAGAGTTCTATAAGGAAGGTATAAATGTATGTAGCTGTCTATACTGCAATAATTTTGTCGATGCCTGCAAGCATTTAGATTCTTCAGTAGCAGATGTATTCAATAAGCTAGGAATCGACCCTGCTATGCCAGCACATCTTTCTCAATTCCCAACCATAGAAACTATGAGAAGATTATATACGGGACATTATCATTTAGTAGGCAGAGTGTTAGAGGGAGAATTGAGTACATCGTCCAAATGGAATGAGACTAATACTATAGAAATAAAGAATTTCATATTTGGTTTTTCAGAAGACCTAGAGTTTGTCCCAGGAAGTTTTCCCAATCCTGTCCTTCAGTTAGATTTCGAGGCTGAAATTCAATGGGTTCTTGATGAAAAGCCAGATGAAAATTAAATAACTGGAGTTTCTTGTTAAACTAACTGGATTTTAGTTTAATAGGGATCTTCAACAAAAAGCGCTGTTCTTGAAAAAAGGATATGTATCTATTTTTCTGAAAAAAGCTGACAAACTATACTAATCTGTAAAATAAATAAATAGTATAGGGTGTAACTAGTCCAATTGCCGTGTAGAGACCAGGAGTATAAGTTTTTAAAATAAGGGTCTGTATGATATGAACAAGGTTATGTAATAATACAAAACACAAAAAAATTATAAATAAGATTGCTGTCCATCCACTATCAATGAATTGTACCTTTATGAACACGATAGTTGAGGCAACTGCAAATATTACTACATCTCTCTTAGCAAAAGAATGTGAATTAATATTCCAGAAGCTCCAAATTAACTTCTTTAGGTGACTATCATTGCTTTCAACTAAATTCGAGGTTTTCTTAGACCAACTTTCAACACTAATTATTTCTTCAAAATCATGTAACATAAATATGACTAAAAAAAGCCAAATTGCATTATGAATTTCTAATGAGAACATCATGTTTAGCCTCCAAAATAAATATACATTTTTATAATAACACTATTTGGTATATTTTAGGTTATTTTAGTACTCACTTAACTAATAAAGTAAAGAAACAATCTCCAACAATAAAAGCGCTGTTCTTGAAATAGGGCAGGCTTATTTATTTAAGGACTATTTAAAGGAACTAGACAATTTATTTTCTAAAAATGGTATCTTCAACTTATAAATTCTTTTACTTCAAGGCATTTTCAGCATAAAAAGTCGGTTTCCAAATGGAATCGACTTTTTATTTGTATAATCAACATATGCCTCTATTTTCTTTTTAATAGAAATTCTCAGTAGATGATTTCTATTTTTGGAACAATGATGGACTGACAAAATTATTTATAGTAAATATGAGAGAAAAAATTTTTCAATACGTTGTATAAGGTGTAAAAGCTTTTACAAAAAAATAAGGGGAATTGTGCATGAAGTCAAATGATAAAAATTTTATACAGCGATTACAACGGCAGCAAGAAGACGCATTAGAATTTATAGTTGATAAATATTTACCACTAATTAAAGGGATAACATATAAAATTCTATCCCAAGTTGAGAACGAAGGAGCCATAGAAGAATGTATAAACGATATTTTTCTTTCAATATGGAACAATTCAAAGAAATTCCATGGAGATTCGACAGATTTCAAAAAGTGGATTTGTGCAATTGCTAAGTTTAAAGCGATTGATTACTACAGAAAGTCTAGTAAGAAAGTGGAATTCACCTCAGATTATATGGATTTAAATCCTGAAAAATCAGTAGAAGATCAACTTATTATGGTCGAAAACAAAACGGAACTTATCAAGTTATTAAATATCTTAGAGCCTATGGATCGAGATATTTTTATTATGAAATTCTTTCTAGGTTTAAATACCGAGGATATATCTAAAAAACTAGGGCTAACCAATTCTGCGATAGATAATCGAATTTATAGAGGGAAAAAGAAACTAAATAGCAAAGCTACGAATCTTAATTTAGGAGGTAGTATATTGTGAAGGATATTTATGAATTATTAAATGATATAGACATAGACGAAAATGAATTTGAGGAGATGGAAGTTAGTGAATTTGAAAAGGCAAGAGTAAAAAAGACGCTAAAAAAATCATTAAATCAGAAGAAGAAAATGAAGGGATGGAAATGGAATATTACTGCAGCAGCGATGATCGTCGGCTTATCGGCTTCAGCTTTCGGATTAACCTTCCCTGCCTATGCTGGCAATATTCCTGTCATAGGAGACATTTTTAGATTTTTGGATAACGGAAGAACTGGCCTCTATGATAATTATAAGGAATATTCTACTGAGTTAAATATAACAGAAAAAAGTAAAGGGATTAGCGTTACGATAAATGACGCTATTTATGATGGCAAAACTGTGTCTGTAACATATTCAATTGAAAGTGATCGAGATTTAGGAAATGATCCTTACATTTTTGGAGACCTAGACATAAAGGGTTCAACAGGACAGGCAGGTAGCTCAACCATATCAAAGTTAGACGAAAATCACTATGTCGGTCTTATAACGGCTAGTAGCATGAATCTTAAGAATGAAGATAAAGTAAAAGTAAACTTGAATATTGAAAGTATAACTAATCAAGAAAAGGAGGAAGAAATTAAAGGGAATTGGAGTTTTGCACTTTCTTTAGATGCAACGGAAAGCAATACGAAAAATTTAAGTGATCATAGCGTAGAGGCGAATGGAGTACAAGTAAATGTTGGTGAAATATCTATCACACCGATGTCCTTTATTGTCTATTATGAGCAAATAGTTTCTGAGAAGATCAGAAACACATGGCATGGCGTAGACGTAGAGATACAAGTGAAAGATGACCTAGGAAATCGTTATTCGGGTGAAGGTAATGGAGGGTCAGGTGATAGTGATGGATATAATATTAGTTGGAGTAAAACATTTGAAAAATTAGACGAAAAAGCTTCGAAACTGATTATAACTCCACACATCACCTTAAGGGAATATACTTCTGAAAATTTTGGTGCTGTCGAAATAACCGAAAGTGGTGAACATAGAGAAATTCCAATTCCAAAGAAACCTGGTAAGGGGAAAGAAGAATTTGTATTAGATGATATTGTTATTGAACTAGGGAGTTAACATAATATATGGAAAAACTGGTCTATTTTAAAGATCATTCCTAAAGTTTTGCTCAGCAATAGAAGCGCATTAATGAAAGAGCTGTCATGTGTACAGCTTTTCTTATTTGGTCGAAAAAGGGGATTCAAATTTATGATATATAGGTATGAGGAATTTCTTGAAGATTTAAGTATGGGAAGAGAGATTCATTTTATTTACAGAGAGGAAGAATACTATATCGGTTGTGGAACAGGTAAATTTATGTTCTGGAAACTCAATGATGCCGACAGCGAAATGATAGGGAAAGATATGGAAGACTTACTTCTAAAAGTAAAGCTTGATGGGAAACTGATTACGGAAATATGGAATTTAATTGAGATCGATACTATTTTCTAAGATATGAGCATAATCGACTATTAATGAGTCGTTAAGGGTTAAAGGGCTAGTTAGTTTAACAACAATCTTCAACAATAGAATTGTTCATCATGAACAAGAAAACGTAGATTTTCATAAATAAGCCATAAGTTAAGCTAACGTACTCTATGTTATGTTAAAATTAGGAAGAGGATTAGTGATGTCTAGGGGTGGTAACGTGGAAAAGACTTTAGTTAAAACTGCAATATACTCATTCTTTCTATCATTTTCTTTCATGTTAGTATTGATACAAAGGGAAAAACATACTACGGATGTAAATGGTATGGGTTCAGTCGAAACAACTCCTTTTTCAGAGTTTATATTTATGAATTTAAAATTCTCCATAATTATAACTTTTATAATTGTTATATGTACATTTTTATACAAAAAATATATTAGGTAGATTTCAATGAATGCCATTCAAGAATCAATTATAAGATTTAGTGAGATTTTAAAGTAGATTGGAGTAATACTATGAAAAAAGTAGTTTTAGCAGGGGGAACAGGCTTCATCGGTGAATATTTTCATGAAAAATTTAAGGAATTAGGATATAAGGTATCTATTATATCAAGGCAAAAACAACATATTTCTTGGGAAGATCAAACAAGGATTATAGGGGCATTAGAGGATAGTGAACTTCTTATTAATCTTGCTGGAAAATCTGTGAATTGTAGATACAATGAAGCAAATAAGAATGAAATTATGAATTCAAGGATTAGGACCACTACAATCCTAGGAGAGTCTATACAGGCTTGTAATAATCCGCCTAAGATTTGGATGAACTCCAGTACGGCAACCATTTATCGACACGCAGAAGATCGTCCCATGACAGAGGAAAATGGGGAGGTTGGTTCTGGATTCTCAGTGGATGTTGCAACAAACTGGGAGAAAACCTTCTTTTCCTTTGACTTACCAAAAACGAGACAAATCGCATTACGCATAGCTATTGTATTAGGTAAAAACGGCGGAGTCATTATACCTTATCGAAATTTAGTGAAATTTGGACTTGGAGGTATTCAGGGAACGGGAAACCAAAAGTTTAGTTGGATACATGTCGAGGATTTGTTTCAAATCGTTCTCTTTTTGAAAGACAGAGAAGATTTAAGTGGTGTATTTAATTGCTCTTCACCACAACCTGTTAGTAATCGTAAATTGATGCAAGAACTAAGAAAAACTATGAATGTTCCATTCGGTATACCATCACCCAAATGGCTGTTAGAGATTGGCTCAATGCTAATTAAAACTGAAACAGAGTTGGTATTAAAAAGTCGGTGGGTTCTTCCAGAACGGTTAGAACGTGAAGGTTACACGTTTACCTTTGGGACTCTTGGTAAGACGTTGCAAGACATTTTGTGAAATTTTGATGTTTCTACAACTGTGGGAGGCGTATTCTTTATTCAATAAGGATATGCTCTTTTTTTATTTCATAAGTAAATTCTAATAATAAATAGGATATATATGGTAAAATGAGAAGGGCTTTATGAACAAATAAATTTAAACGAATTGCTAGATTAATTGAACAATTCAATCTGTAAAAAAAATTTAAAAGGGGACAATTTATGTTCTTTTTAATACCTTTTATAGCGGCATTAATACCAAGTCTTATTATTTTTTTGGTTGCGTGGTGGTTCGGAAAACGAGACTATCCAATGTTTATAAGAATCTTGCCTGGAATCCTATTAAATGTAGCGGCAATTATTATCTTTTATATAAGTATTACTCAAATCAGGGGATTTGAAGGTGGAGTGTATGGCATTTTTAGTTTCACTTTAATCGTATTTGGGATTATTTCTTTCTTTATCGGAATAAAGGTTACTGGTAACCGTAATTAAATATTTTTAATATTATTTTTCCTGCTAAATGGTGCAAATGTTATATAAAGAACTATGAAACTACTTGTGTTGTTTTTCGTAACTATAAGTGGAGGGGACAATATGAGTGAAGAAAGAGAACATCCTGAGAAAAGAAGAGAGAGAATGCGACAAAAAGAATTAAAAAGAAATCCTGTTGGAAGTGTTCACGGTGGAGGATTGTCTGATTTAGTTGGTGGTTTAGGATGGAAAGGAACTGGTATTCTTATTCTAGTATTGATAATAGGATTAATAATTTATACCATATTCTTTCGCTAACAGGCATTCGATGATGAAAGGACCTTCAACAAACAAAGAGATTTTAGAACGAGTAAATACACTTTTTTTATGTTGTGTAACAATAAAGGATATTAATGTTTAGAGTTGTGTTGATCTTATATTATGTACAATATAAAACAAATTTACTTACTATGGGGGGATATATTTTGCCATTTGTAGAAACAAACAGACTTAAGTTAGTTACTTTTACAGTTCAGATGATGGAGGCTTTATCAATAAGTAAAAGTGAACTAGAAAAGATCGTTCCATATAATATAGCAGAAGGTTATCCTATGGAAGTCTATAGACAATTTTTTGCTTATAAGATTGAGAGATTTCAAAGATTTCCTGATGAGAATGAATGGGAAGGAATAATTATTAATAAGAAAGATAACACAATTATAGGTGATATGGGATTTAAAGGTGGACCAAACGAAGAGGGGATTATTGATATAGGATATAGTATTGTGCCAAACTACCAAGGGAAAGGATATGCTACTGAAATGGGAAAAGCGATGGTCGAATGGGGATTATCTCAACCAAATGTTAAAAAGATAGTAGCAACTTGTAATCCAGATAATTTATCTTCCCAAAGAGTTTTAAATAAAATTGGATTTTCCTTAACTAATACGACAGATAAAAAGCTATATTGGTCTTATTAAGGAGGGCTCTTCACTGCTATTGAATAAAAATAAAACAAGTGAGAAAAAGCTGGAAATATATTCAGAATATGATGTATCAAAGTTTAGAAGGTTTTTAGTACTTTTCCCTCCATTATATTTAATTCATGATATTGAAGAAATCCTAACAGTTGAGAAATTTCTTGAAGATAATTCAAATATAATTCCCTTTAGCGTAACAACTTTGGAATTTTCATTTGCGTTTAGTTTACTATGGCTTTTTGCTTCAATAGGCTGTTATAAAGCATTCTATGGCAACAGGTTTATTGGCATGAAACCAACTACTTTCCTTGCATTCTTAGTACCTGGAATTCTTTTAGCCAATGGTATCGGTCATATACTGCAATTCTTTTTCTTCAAAGATTATGTTCCAGGCATCATTACATCATCATTGATTTTAATTCCTTACACGTTTTTTACGGCTAAGTTTCTTATTTCTGAAAGAGTAATGACTAAAATAAGAATTCTAAGCTATCTAGTAGTAGGGTTTATTGCCCAAGCACCTCTTGCGCTAATGGCACTTTATATTTCAACAAGAATAATATAATTGTTTATTGCATAATGGGTGTCCTAATTGGAATATTGCAATATATATAATTTTCAACAATAAAAGCACTTCTGGAACTAGGTAGGTGCTTTTTTCCGGTTAAGGACAGATTGTGCAGTGGCAATAAAGGAAATAAATTAACTTTGTTGAAGTATTTAGAAAGAAATTTTAGGAGATGAAGCATGGATTTTGTCATAACAGAAGAAGCGGTATTAAACGATCTTATTAATACTTGTAATTGTTATTTTGGATTTAAAGTATTAGATGCAACTCCTATAAAACGTGGTTGGTTAAATTTAAAGTGGAAAATAACAACAGATTCTGGTGTTTTTTTAATCAAGCAATTCAACAAGGAAAGATACAAACTGTATCATCATGAGGAATTATTACTAGCTTTCTCTCAACAAATGCGATTACATAGTAGAGGTCTTCCATGTCCTAAGCTTTATTCACATGAAGGTCAGTTTCTTATTGAATCGGAGAAGGGCGAACTCTTTATGTTAATGGATTACTGTAAGGGGACTGTAATCCCTCCAGGAAAATTAAATGTTCATCAAATGTATGATTTAGGACGAGTAACAGGGAATATGCATCAACTGTTAAATGACGGTACACTTAGCGGTAAGCGTTATCCTGAATTTATCCCCCCAAGTCGTGAGGAGCGTTTAACTCATTGGGAATCTGTTTGGAATCATGTAAATAATACTGGCAAATCGGATTTGTTACCGATATTAGAGACACAATATAAAGTAACAGAAACTATAAATTTAGGAGATTTTAAACTTAATGAAACGGGTTGGGCACACCGCGATCTCTGGGTAGACAATTTATTGTTTGAAGAGAAAAAAGTAAATGCTGTTTTAGATTTTGATCGAATGAAATATGACTATCCACAGCTTGATGTTGCAAGAGCAGTTATATCAGGTGCCTTAGATGAAAATAACTTTAATGTTCCTCTTGTTCAGGCATTTATAGAAGGATACAGTGAGCAACGTTTTCTTGAAAAAGGGTTCATAATCAGCTCATTAAAAATGTTATGGTTTATGGAAAGTACATGGTGGATAAATTCAAGCATGGATCAGCATAAAGGACCTCCAAAACGATTTGCAAAGGAAATGCTATGGCTTGCAGAAAATTTTAAAGAGTTAGATTCCATGTTAGGGGACATATAGTTTTTACTCCAATAAATAATACCGATTATCTAATCGATTCAATATAGCATATAATTCAAATCAACAATTACTGTTTGTTGGTTTTTAATAGTTGGTAGCATGGAATTTCCTACGAATTCAAACTTTCCTTTATTTCCTGAACAGCCTATTAAAAATACAAAAATTAAAACTAACGTAGACAATTTTTTCAATTTTCATTACCCCTCTATGAACAAACTATTAACAAGTTTGATATTATTACTTTTTCTAAGTCTCGTTTTAACATAAATTTACAGTTGGAAGACTAACAATTTATTCAATAACGTAGCACAAATA
>NZ_JBLUOI010000004.1:0-139038 GCF_048059995.1 Metabacillus sp. YM-086
GAGCGATGAAGACCAAGTTGTGTGAATTATTGGAGTGAGATGGTCTTAATAAGAGCGATGAAGACCAAGTTGTGTGATTAATGAGAATGAGATAGCTTTCATATGAACAATGAAGACTAAGTCAGGTGATTGAAGAGAGTGAGATAGCCTTCATATGAGCCATGAAGACCAGTATGTTGAGTTATGTAAGTGAGATATTCTTCATAGGCAATGAAAACCAAGTTAGAAGATTGAAAAAGTAAAATGGTCTTCACCCTAAATATATCTAACATCACAGAATCTACATAATAAACCTAAAAAGCATGGATCAAACAAGATCCATGCTTTTCATATACCATTACTTCGAAACATCCGTATTAGGGAAGTAATGCTTCACAATATCAACAGCTTTCCAGTTGTTTTCGGCGAAGCCTTTGGCGCCGTATTGGCTCATGCCGATACGGTGGCCCCAGCCTTTACCTGTTGCGGTGATGGAGGCAGGGTCAGCTTCTTTTGTGATGGTTCCACTTGCTGTTTGAATGGCAACGTCTGCTGATGAGATGGTTGATGTTGTGTTTGTGCCCGTCATCACTTGTTGGCCGGAAACACTTAATTGTGATTGTTGGCCACTAGCTGTTTGAACGGTATATTCTTTATTTACATCCAACGTAAACCAGTTGGATTTTAAGAAGCCGTAGCTTCCTTCGATTGGGAAGAGCTTACGGATGGTGAGCTCGTTACCTGTGACTGTTTTTTCTCCAGCAGAAGTGCTAATGGTGACGCTTGTTATTTCGCCATTGGCTCCTGATGGATTTGTTTTAATATCATAGAGCGTTGTTGTTGCTGGATCCAATCCGAAGCTTTTTAAAATCATGCTAGATGTAAATGAATTTTGCCAGTTGCTGTGTGGTGAATTTTCGTATGGATCATCAACGGAAATCAAGTATGGGAAGCTTGCTTGATTTGAGTTCCATACATCACCAACATTTGCGGTTCGGCCACCACTTGTTGAGTAGAAGAAAGTTTGAATTGGCTTTCCGTTGTACTTCACCATTACACCAGATGTTTCTTCAACAGCCTGACTCGATCTAGCATCTTCAGAAGTGTAGCCTTTGTACACTTGGCTTGCAGTTGTATTTTTTAAAGACATGCTGTTAGCAGCATAGCTTCTTGCTACAATTGCTTGTGCTTTTAGAGCTTCTTTATGCCATGATGCGGGCATTTCATTTGGTACAACACCTTTTAAGTAGTCTTCTAGATCAAGATTATTGACGATTGCTACTTTACCAGCTGTTTTTGGTAGAAGAGACATGCCGCCTCGATAAGCGTTAGCACCGTAGGCAATAGTTGGCAGCGAAACGGTGTTTTTGTCTATCAAAGTTGTTTTAGCAGGGACCCAGCCTTTTGTTCCGTCTGCAACCTGAACGTTGAACCATGTTTCGCCTTTGTTGTTAACGAAGCTTCCAATATATTCAGCTGTTTCTGCCTTTGTTAACGACTTTCTCGTCGTGTAATCAGATGTAGCGCCACTTTTAAGATCAGTTGTTGTGGTGAAACGTGCATATTGGGCAACGTTATACACTTCTTTTAATTCAAATCCACTTGCTGAAGAAAAAGAAGCAGATCCTGCGTCAATGTTTACATTGCTTTGTGAACGGGTAATCGTAATATTAAGACCCGGTAAAAAGTAAGTTTTTTGGTTGTTTGCTTTATTCGTTAATTCATAGATGCTTTGAAGCTTAAGTGTACTAGTTGAACTATCAACGAGTTGGACAGCAACGGGATTAGAATATGTTTTAATTGATGCAGCATTTGCGGCATCAGCATTCCATAGTAGGCTAAGTGTCAGAAAAACACCTAATAAAACTTTTTTAGCCATACTATTATTTCACCTCTCCATAGATTGCTTGAATCCAACCTCTTACACCGTTTGATAATTCAACGTTGTACCAAAGTTCGCCGTCATTGTTGGTAAACGATCCAACGTATTTAACGGCGGTCCCTTTTTGTAATACAGCAACTGAACGATAATCTGTTGTTGCTCCTCTATGAACTGTTGCTGTTGCTGTGATTGTTACAGTTGAAAGCTTTGCAACTGTTGTTGTTGAAACATCACCAGAAAAGATCCAGCCATATTTGCCTGTCGCATATTCAACGCGATACCATTTACCAGTGCTTCCATTGTGTTCGTCAATAACAGAAAGTTCTTTTCCTTTCATAAACGTAGCAACAACTGCGTAATCTTTCGTTGCTCCTTTATGAACGGTTGCAGATGTACTGCTTACATAAACTTTAGAAGGCAAAGTTGTCTCAGTGCCACCGCCATCTTTAATTGCGTTTTTTAGAGATGCTACTTCACTTTCTAGTTTTGTTACTCGTGATTGAAGAGGATTAATTTGGTTTGTTACCCACTCAACACTTGCTAGTACAACATTGCTTGCAGCTGAGCCTACTTTAGTAGGGGTATAGCTTCCTACTAAAAATCCAGTAAGAAAAACAGAAGAGATAACCAACATACTTTTCTTTTTCATCTTAGTTTCCTCCAGTGAAGTATTTTTTTAGACCTTCAGCAATTCCAACGGCAGCTTGTCCACGTGTCATGTCGTTTTTCAGCATGGACTCTTCGTTTGGATTTGAGATAAAGGCTAATTCAACTAATGCACTTGGTAGCTCGTTATTTTTAATCACATAGAAGTTGGCTGTTTTTGTGCCACGGTCATATGTGTTGATTCTATCAACCAATGAATCTTGTATATAGTTAGCTAGTACACTACTTTTTGGGCCATTAAAGTTATAGGCAGTGTTATAGTATGTTTCTGTCCCTCGAGCAGATGTGCTCACACTAGCGTTTGCATGAATGCTAACAAAGGCATCATTGTCTGATGAGTTTGCAATCGCAACACGTTGTGACAGAGTTAAGAATGTGTCATCACTTCGAGTGAGGGTAACGATTGCTCCTTGACGTTCAAGCTCTGCTTTTAATTTTCTTGCAACATCTAACGTTACATCTTTTTCTTTTAATTTTGTTGGACCAACAGCACCTGGATCTTGATCACCATGACCTGCATCGACAACAATTCTTTTACCAGCTAATCCAATTGGCATGACTTTAACCTGAGTTTGCTTGCTGTTGTTGCGTACTCCAATCATATAACCTGATTCAGGTGTTAACGTAATGGCACTAGATGTAGCTGAAATGTTTTTCAAACCTTTGATAGATTGAGATGGTAAAACAGTATGAAGATTGCTTCCGGTAAGTTGAACAACTCCATTTGAAAGAACCTTGTTTCCTACAGCAAAATTCAACGATTTATCCCAAACTAATGTTGTGGCATTTCCTGATTGAGTCACCTTAGGATTTAAGAAAATGTTTGGAATGAATTCTCTTGTGTCATTCTTTAGAATCCAGCCTCGAACACCTTTTGCATTTTCAACGTTAATCCATTCATTGTGGCTCCAAAGATAAATTAATTGTTCGCCTGCTTGAACTTTTGTGTTATATCCAGAGCTTGCAGTTGCACTTTTGTGTAGCACATTTGCATTTAATGGGTAAACAAAGGTTCTGTCTGAAAGGCTATTAAATAATTCTGCTTTTGGTACCCAGCCTTTTGCTCCATTTGAAAGCTGTACATTATACCAATGCTGGTTTTTATCATTAATAAATTCGAATAAAACTTTTACCTTCGAATTATATGGTAATTTTGTTACCTTTTTATAATGATGCATAGCACCTTTATAAACGTAGGTACTATTAGTACCAACAACCAATGATCTATTAAGGTAGATCTGTTTGCTCGTAACAGCTGTTGCCTTGATCCAGCCGTTTTCACCAGATTCTAATGTCACTCGATACCAAAGCTCTTTATTGTTATTTTCAAAAGTATCAATAACGTAAACGGCAGAGCCTTGAGAAAGGGAGGCTAACTGACGGTAAGAATCAAGTGCGCCGCTTCTTACAACACCGTTTGTATTAAGATAATAAGTGGTGTTTACTTTTGTTTCTTTTTGAGTATCTGTAGCCAGTATCCAGCCTGTTACATTGTTTGATGTTTGAACACGTAGCCAGAATTCGTCGTTTTGGTTAATGAATGTGCCTATTACCTTAAGGTCATCATTTACTGTTAATGTATCTGCGACAGGATAGCTGCTTAATGCACCTTTTCTAACAACAGCTCCGTCATTTTTAACAAAAACGTAGTTCCCTACAATTTGACTGTCATTAAGGGGCTGTTCTTGAACATTGGTTGCTAAAATCCAGCCTTTTAAATCTGCACTTAATTCAACTCGATACCATGTTTGATTTAAGTTGTTCGTGAACTCATCAATAACTTGTAATGCTTCATTTTGGTCTGGTAGATACACTACACGATATGAATCTAGTGCACCACTATGAATCTTTGAACCTACATTTTTTACATAAACAACAGGGTAGGTTTGTGTTGTGTCATTATTCTCCTGAACTACCTCAGTAAGTTCTGAAAAGATCCAACCTTTTGTTCCATCTTCAAGCTGAATTCGATACCATTCTTCTTGCTGGTTATTGATAAATTGATCAATAATAGTTAGCTCAACATTTTCTTCAAGGGTAGCGATGATTTTGTATGAAGATGTTGCACCACTATGAACGGTTGCTGATTGATTTGTTTGAAGCAATTGAATAACAGGTGTTTTCGATAATTGTTCATTAAACACCCAACCTTGTACACTTCCTAAATCAATTCGATACCAAATTTCTCCTTGTGTGCTTACATATGAATCAATTACGGTTACTTTCTGTCCGTATTGTAATGTTTCAACAGAAGAATAAGATGTTGATGCTCCTTTTCTAACATCGGCAAGATTTTTGCTTGCGTAGAGTGATGAAGGAGATTCCTCCAACGGTGAAACGCTTGTTTTCTTAACCCAGCCTTTCACGGAGTTCACAGAAATGTTCAACCATTCCTCATTTAAATTGTTGGTAAAATCTCCTATTACTCCAACAATATCTCCTTTTTTCAAGGTTGAAACAACATCATAATTAATCGTAGCACCTTTATGCATGCTAACAGTATCACCGTTCACTTGACCGATGAAGGGGTAAGGCTCGGTTGATTCCGCATATGTAGAGAGCGGCTGACCGATACTTAAAAACAAGAATGTGACAGCAATAAGTGTTCTAAACCATTTCAATATACCTAGTTCTCCTCTCCTATATTTTATTTGGCAAAAAAATACCTCTGAAGGGGAAATTCAGAGGTATCAGTTATACTAATATTCTAACAAACTCTAAAATGTTTGTCTTTGGGAATAATGTCTTAATCTGTCTAGTTTTGATATTCCGAGGAGGTGCTTGTCGAGGTTTGTTGTTCTTGCTCTAAATGTGTATTTAGCTCAAGTTGCACTTCTTCAAGCATTTCTTCATCTGGTATAAAATAATAAATATCATTAATATACTCATCGCTGCCTTCAATTGTTAGCTTTTCAATGCTATCTCCATTAATGTTTGGATATTTTTGTTGCAGGGCGATGGCTTGTGATATTCTAAAATTCGTTTCAACATTGTCTCCAATGTGCATAGCTAGTTCATCAATTTTAAATAAATTAGCTGGAGAGGTGGCTTTATCGATAATGGCCGTAATAATCTCTTTTTGACGGTCATTTCTTCCAAAATCTCCGCGAGGATCTCTTTTTCTCATTCTTGCATAGGCAAGAGCTTCTTCACCATCGAGTTCAGCAGGACCTTCTTCAAAATAAATTCGTTTGTTGTCTTCATCACTATTTTCGTAAAAATCAAAAGGTACATTGACTGTAACACCATCAAGCTCATCGACAATTGATTTGAACGCTTGGAAGCTAACCGTTGCATAATAATCAATTGGTATGTCCAAAAGTTCTTCCGTTGTTTCAATTGTTAGCTCTTTTCCACCAAAGGCATAGGCGTGATTAATTTTTGTTTCACTACCATCCTCTGGAAGAGTAACCAATGTATCACGAGGGATACTTAACATTTTGATGGTTTGAAGAGTTGGATTCACGGTTACAACAATTAGTGTATCTGTACGTCCGTTTTCTCCGCCAGATGAATAATCCTCAACACCCATTAATAAAATCGAAAATGGATCTTCATTTACTTTAACAGCTGTTTCTCTTCGTTCAGACTTTTCACCGCGTTCCAATTCTGAATACGATTGATTTGCAGCTTGATAGGTTTTATAAATGGTATAGCCGGTATATCCCCCTACACCTAAAAGAACAAGTAAAAGAAAAAGAAGAATTCGTTTGAAAAAGCTTTTCTTTTTCTTTACTTTTTTATTTTTTAATCTAGTTGCCACTATTATCCCTCATTTATTTAGTGTTTGGGTCCGCTTTGTGAAAAGGTTTCGCAGAAAGCACTTGTTTTCTGCGGGCTCCTTCTAATCATCAAAGCTTTGTAATTAAATCGGTTCTTCTAAATAAATATTTTCTCCCTTTACCAAGTAACATTGCCCATTTGTGAGCTCTGTCATCCATGTTTCAAAGGTATTTATGGAAGATTCTTCTACATACGCTTCGATTTCGACTTGCTCAAGATAGTGAATTTCCTTTATCTTATAAATAGAATCACGAAGTTCGTTTTCGACTTTACCTAGCCATGTATAATCGATCTTTGTATGCATCACACGCATTAGTTTGCGTTCGACGATTCCGATTGCTGATAATCCTTCTGAAACCGATTTTCCATAAGCGCGAATAAGGCCGCCTGTTCCTAGCTTAATTCCGCCGAAATAACGAGTTACAACAACAACCGTGTCTTTTAATTGTTTCTTTTTTAAAACTTCAAGCATTGGCACCCCAGCTGTACCACTTGGTTCACCATCATCGTTTGCTTTTTGAATCGAATCGTTTTCTCCTATTAAATAGGCTGAACAATTATGATTGGCATCATGATGTTTTTTCTTAATTTGCTGAATAAACTGTGTGGCTTCTTCTTCCGTTTTCACTCGTTCTATATAACAAATAAAACGTGATTTTTGTATAACAATTTCATGCTCTCCATAGCCTTTTACGGTATAATAGTGTGAAAGCATGCTTGTACACCTCCTGACAAGCAAGCAGATTTAGAATAGCACATTCTTTTATTATAAAACGACAAATTTTTTACTTCAATTGTTAAAAATGTGACAAACTAAAATTATGGTATAAAAGTCGGAGGGAAAACAATGAACTCCAGTCAAAAAATAGATAGTAATTTACTTGATGAAGTATTAGACAAAATGATTGGGACGGTTGCTGGAAGTAAGGATGAAATCTTTATAATCGGTGAACAGTCCAGACAGCAGTATGAGTCTTTAGTAGAAGAGTTAGTTGAAATTAAAAAGCAAGTGAATACGGTGATTGATGAGGGAGATAAGCTTGAGGTTCAAGCGAGACTTGCCCGAAACCGTCTTTCACAGGTGAGTAAAAATTTCAAGGACTTTTCTGAAGATGAAATCCGGGAAGCCTATGAAAAAGCTCATAAGCTTCAGGTGGAGCATACCATGTTACAACAGCACGAAAAGCAGCTACGTGATCGTCGTGATGATTTAGAAAGACGATTACTTGGTCTTCAGGAAATTATTGAAAGATCTGAAGCACTTGTTGGGCAAATTTCCGTTGTTTTAAATTATTTAAACAGCGATCTACGCCAGGTTGGCATGCTGCTAGAGGATGCCCAGCAAAAGCAGGATTTCGGATTGCGTATTATTGAAGCACAGGAAGAAGAACGAAAACGAGTGTCCAGGGAGATTCATGATGGACCAGCGCAAATGCTTGCGAATGTGATGATGCGGTCAGAATTGATTGAGCGAATTTATCGTGAAAGGGGAGCGGAGGAAGGTTTTAAAGAAATCCGTAACCTGCGAAAAAACGTCCGAAACGCCTTATATGAGGTAAGACGAATTATTTATGACCTAAGACCAATGGCTTTAGATGACTTAGGACTTATTCCGACCCTCAGAAAATATATGGACACAATCGAAGAATATAATGGAAAAACCAAAATTCATTTTCAAAGCATTGGAGAAATTGATGGACACCGACTTCCGCCGCGATTTGAGGTTGCATTATTCCGGTTAGCGCAAGAAGCTGTGACAAATGCACTGAAGCACGCGGAAGCTAATGAAATAGCAGTTAAAGTTGAGGTTACATGTGAGTCCATTACAATGATTGTGAAAGATGATGGAAAAGGATTTAATATTAAAGAAGCAAAAGGTAATAAAGATAAAAAATCTTTTGGATTGATTGGAATGAAGGAACGAGTGGATCTTCTTGGTGGGAAGATGACGATTGACTCAAAAGTTGGACTAGGGACTTTTATCATGTTCCAAGTCCCATATCATGGCACTTAATATCAATTCCTAGTATAAACATGGCTAAAGACATATTGACGTAATGGATGCCATTTAGACTAGAATAGATGATAGGGAGGCGTAAGAGCATGAAGACGAAAATTGCCATTATTGATGATCATCAATTATTTCGTGAAGGTGTTAAACGCATTTTAGATTTCGAACCAAGCTTTGAGGTAGTTGCAGAAGGTGACGACGGTGAAGAAGCATTAGCAATTGTGGATGCGCACAAGCCTGATGTTGTGATCATGGATATCAATATGCCGAAAGTGAATGGTGTCGAAGCAACGAAACAATTGGTTGAAGCAAATGAAGATACAAAAATAATCATCTTATCGATTCATGATGATGAAAACTATGTAACACATGCTCTGAAAACAGGAGCAAGAGGCTATCTATTAAAAGAAATGGATGCTGACACATTAATCGAAGCAGTGAAGGTTGTTGCAGACGGCGGCTCTTATTTACATCCAAAGGTAACTCATAACCTTGTGAACGAATTTAGACGCCTTGCCACTTCTAATGGACAAGCTAATCTTCAGCCGATGCAGCCGGAAATTCGCCGTCCATTACATATTTTAACTCGTCGTGAGTGTGAGGTGCTTCAAATGCTTGCGGACGGTAAAAGCAACCGCGGCATTGGTGAAGCATTATTTATAAGTGAAAAAACCGTTAAAAACCATGTAAGTAATATTCTGCAAAAAATGAATGTGAACGATCGTACGCAAGCAGTTGTTGTCGCGATTAAAAATGGTTGGGTTGAAGTGAAGTAATAGAATTGGGGTCAGACTCTGTCGTGAGAGCTGGCTCTTTTTTCTTGCCAAAATTTCAAGTAATAAAATGTGAGACAAATTACATACACTAAACAAATAGATATTCCCTGCATTTTCCGGTAGAATGGGAAGTGGACAAAACGATAATGGACAAGGAAGGAAATTGACTATGAAAACGGCTATTGTAACAGATAGTACAGCATATATCCCTCAACATATCCGTGAATCACATGACATACATATGATTCCCCTTAGTGTAAACTTCGGGGACGAAACCTACCAGGAAGAGGTTGAAATCACCTCACAACAATTTTTCGAAAAAATGAGAAATCAGCAGGAGCTACCAACAACATCACAGCCGTCGATCGGAATGTTTGTTGAGCTATTTGAAAGACTCTCAAAAGAATATGACGCTGTGATTTCGATTCATCTCTCAAGCGGTATTAGTGGTACATATAATGGTGCGGCTACTGCAGGAGACATGGTAGAGAACATCGAGGTTTATCCATTTGATACAGAAGTAAGCGCAATGGTACAGGGATTCTACGCGCTAGAAGCGGCAGAGATGGCTCAAGCAGGAAAATCACCAGCTGATATTATAGCACGATTAGAAGAAATGAAAAAAACGGTGCGTGCTTATATTATGGTTGATGACTTAACGAACCTTCAAAAGGGTGGACGTTTAAGTGGGGCAGCGGCCCTAATCGGAAGCTTACTTCAGGTGAAGCCGATTCTTCATTTTGATAACAAAGTGATTGTGCCTTATGAAAAGGTGCGTACGAAGAAGAAGGCACTAAATAGAGTGTTCGATTTGCTTCATGAGGATGCGAAGGATAATGAGCCAATGAGGGTTGTTGTGATTCATGCAAATCGTCCTGAGGAAGCGGAAAGAATGAAGAATGAGCTTCAGGAGAAGTATGAGAATGTTGAATGTATGGTAAGTTACTTTGGTCCTGTAATTGGCACTCATTTAGGTGAAGGTGCGATAGGCATTGGGTGGTGTAAAAAGTAAATATTTTTAAAGTGTGGGAAGAAAGCACTATTCACACCTAGTGCTAACTTCTCATATTTTATATTGTTTATAGACATCTGGTTAAATTCCCCTCATACTATCTATATACTTAGATCAAGGGGGATTGATAGCATTGAGTATCACTTCTGATCAAAATATTCAATCAAATCATAAAGACAATAAACGTACATATCGCCATTGGACAACTCTCGAGGATCGAAAGCTATTAGAATTACGAAAAAGTGGCATGAAATTTAGACATATTGCAGAAGAGCTATCACGCACACCAATTAGTGTTGAAAAACGTTATCGTAAGATTTTAAAAGGTGACACATGAGATTTTTACATAACCATCAGTATCTCACTCCGGTTTTCACCCATATTGAAGGGTTACCTCTATCAAGGTATGAGCAACTACCACAAATACCAATAAATCCGCATTTTTCTTTTTCAAAGAAACTACAAAACCATCTTCAGGGGAAGGAATTGCTACTAACTGAGATTCCTTTCACTGTTGAAGAAATTCACTCACATTATGAGCAAGGCTATATTCAAATAAATTACGGTGTAAGACGAAAACAGCAACTGCTTTTTTGCACCCGATGTGGCAACACAAACTCTTCCTTTTTTTCGTCCTTCGCCTGTGCAAAATGTGGGGAACCGCAATGCCACTATTGTCGAAAATGCATTATGATGGGGAGAGTTAGTGAATGCACGCCGCTTTATAGTTGGAGTGGACCTCCTTTCCAGGAAGAAACAGATTCTCAGTTGAAATGGGAGGGGCAGCTTTCGGAAGGACAAGCTATGGCCTCCGATCGTGTTGAAAACGCGGTGATGAACAACAATGAACTCCTGGTCTGGGCTGTTTGCGGGGCGGGGAAAACGGAAGTCCTGTTTAAAGGGATTGAACGTGGCCTTACTGAAGGGAAGAAAATCTGCATCGCAACACCTCGTACTGATGTTGTACTTGAATTAGCACCCCGCCTTCGACATGTGTTTCCTTCAACCTCAATAGCTGCTCTATATGGCGGTAGTGAGGAAAAGCACAAACTAGCATCTCTAACGATCTCCACAACTCACCAGCTTCTACGCTTTAAACAAACGTTTGATTGCATCATTGTTGATGAAGTTGATGCCTTTCCATACTCCGCCGACACCTCACTGCAATTCGCCGTAGAAAAATCCCGAAAAGTAAAAAGCTCTCTTATTTATTTAACCGCAACACCTTCTGAGAAATGGAAGAAGGAAGTGAAACAGAAGAAGCTGGATGCGGTGACAATTCCTGCTCGTTATCATGGTCATCCGTTGCCGGTTCCTGAATTTTCTTGGTGTGGGAATTGGAGGAAGGGGTTGAGTAGAGGTAGACTGCCGAAGAATGTCGTGGAGTGGCTGAAGGAGAGGGTAACAAGCGGAAAGCAGGCATTTTTATTTGTGCCTTCTGTTAGACTTATTGATGAGGTTGTTAGTTTATGTAGAGAATTAGATCAGCGAATCGAAGGGGTACACGCCGAAGATCCTGAACGCCGTGAAAAAGTCCTGCGTTTTCGAAGTGGTGAGATGCCAATGATTGTGACGTCTACTATTTTGGAAAGGGGTGTTACGATTTCTAATAGTGATGTAGCCGTTTTTGGAAGCGAGGATAGTATTTTCACAGAAAGTGCCCTCGTGCAAATATCCGGTCGAGTCGGTAGAAGTGCTTCTTACCCTACTGGTACTATTGCATTTTTCCATTACGGAAAAACAAAAGCAATGATAGATGCCAAAAGACATATTCAGAAAATGAATCATAAAGCATTCAAAAGTGACTATGTTACCAAAAAATAGTAAATACTTTCCGGAATCCTTTTCATATGGCATAATATATTCATCATTTGAGTGAGGAGACTTAAGAAAATGGTAATTAATGCGATGGAACGGATTATGAAGGAATTATTAGATGAATACAAGCACGGCCTTCATATCAAATGCACATGCTCAGAATGTATGGATGATATTCCAGCTCTTTCATTAAACCAAACAAAGCCACGCTATGTAACGAATATTGATAAGGTCATGTTTGTTAAAGCTGAGTTTGTAGATAAACAGGAAATGACTACTCTATTAGTGAAACTAGCAGAATGTGCAAAAATTGTTTCTGATAAACCATTATGTAAGTTACAAGGAGTTTGATGATTATTTTATGTCTTATTTGTCATGAAGAGCTTTCGCAGCAAATGAGTTGGTCGAGTTTTTTGTTAATTGAGCCGAAAGCATGTGATGATTGCTATCAGAGTTTAAAAAAGATTCAATCCCCGACATGTCCCCGATGTTTTAGACCCCAAGAGAATGACCATGTTTGTCAGGATTGTCAGGCATGGGAAAATGACCCTCAATGGAAAAACATTCTTCAGAAAAATCTTTCCGTTTTTGAGTATAATGACTCGATGAAAGAGTTGCTTGCTACCTTTAAGTTTCGCGGTGATGCTGCGTTGGTAGAGGTTTTTCAGAAGGATTTTTTAGCAAGTTATAAAGCAAGTTTCTTTAAAGAGAAAATAGATTTTGTTATTCCTATTCCCCTTAGTCCAGAGCGGTTATACGAACGAGGTTTTAACCAAGCAAAGCTTCTCGCTAACTTTCTCCCCCTCCCACAAATTGATATCCTTACACGAACCCATCATGAAAAACAATCCAAAAAATCACGACAAGAACGCATAACAGCTTCAAACGTGTTTTCTATAGTAGATTCTAGTAAAATAATGAACAAGAAGATTCTTTTAATAGATGACATCTATACGACTGGCAGTACATTGAGGCATGCTGCTAAAGTATTAAAAGACAATGGAACAGGTTCGATTTTTTCATTCACATTAATTAGAAGTTAAAAAAATTAAAAAACGTCCGATATACTATATATAAAGAAAATCGGATAGGAGAATAGATTATGGGAGAATTAGCGAATTGCCCTGTATGCGACACATTATTTGTTCAAACACAATTTAGATCTGTATGTGATAAGTGTTATAAAGAAGAGGAAAAGCAATACGAAACGGTTTATAGCTTTTTAAGAAAACGAGAAAATCGTAAGGCACTTTTAGATGAGGTTGTGGAAGGGACAGGTGTGTCTAAAGACTTAATTTTAAAGTTTATTCGAACTAGAAGAATTCATTTATCGAACTTTCCGAATTTGGGATATCCCTGTGAAAAATGCGGAACTTCGATTCGGAAAGACCGATTATGTGAAAGCTGTAGTCAGGATATTCAAAATCAGCTTCACCAGGTAGAACAAGAAGCACAGATTAGCGAGAGAAACAAACGACAAAGTTCTCCATCAGCTGTAACTTTCTACTCCCAAAGTACTAAAAAGTAATGAATTGCTAAATAATTTATTTATAAAGACCGATATATAAGTTAGTAAATTGAACGTTGAATGAAAGTGAGGAATACTCATGAAAATAAATAATATAGGATCAATGGGAGTTAATCCTTATAAACGTAATCTAGAAAAAAGTGATCTAGCTAATCAAAAATCACAGGCTAAGAAAGACAAGGTAGAAATTTCTACTGAAGCAATTGACCTTCAGCAATCAAACGAGGTTGCAAAAGCAAGAGAAGAAAAGGTTCAAGTAATTAAAACACAATTAGAGAACGGAACCTACACAATTGATCCGCAGGCAATGGCAAAAGGATTATTAAGTTTTTATAAAAAGTAACATAAACATCTAATACAAGGATGTTCACTATAGCTCAAGGACGAGCGTACCCGAAATATTTATAAATCATGGAGAGTGAGAAAAGTGCAAATAAATTCAGAGCTTAAAGTCTCTTCTCAAATCCCTTCTACAAAATCAGTTCCATTGAAGGAAGGAGATATTTACAGTGCGCTCGTCAAAGAAAGACTGCCTCAAAATGAAGCTATTCTACAAATAAGAGGCCAGGACGTAAAAGTAAAGTTCGATGGAGAGCCTCCTAAGCAAAACCAAGTGACAGTTGAAATAACGAATACGAAACAGGAAATTCCACAAGTAAAAGCAATCTCTTTGTCTACTATGGAAAAATCAAATTCGTTAAATAGCACAAATGGTGTGGTGAAGCAATTAAACGGTGGTGCACCTGTTTCAACTGAAACACAATCAGCTGTCAACTTTCTTCTTTCAAAAGGAATCCCCCTTAATAAAGATACCTTTCAACAAATCCAAACCTTTATGGATGATAAAAATGGAACACTCGATCAAAAGCTTGAAACTCTTTCTGCCTTGGTGAAAAAAGGATTAGAACCAACAGCTAATCACATAAAGGCTGTTCACCAGGCATTACATGAGAAATCGTTCGCAAGCTCCATTGAGGAAGTGTTAAAACAGATAGATCCAGAGTTTCGATTCAAATCGCAAGAAAGAACTGAAACTTCTTTAAAATCTGAAGGGAACTCAGTACAATCTCAACTACAATTAAAAGCAGCTGCCCAAAGGGTATCAGAAGCTATAAATTTATTAGAAACAGTAACTGTTGATCCGAAGAAGTTAGAACTGCTTAATCAGCTAAAGTCAGATATTAGCTCTAGAAGTATTAAAGAAGTTGTTCAAAAGGTAAGAGAATTTTTTTCATCTGAATTAAGACAATTACAGAATGTGGCATCAAAACTTTCCGATGCAGTGAAGCTAGAGAACATGGCAAGATCGGCTACTCAAGGCCAAGAGCAGGTACAGCAGCCTAAACTAGAAACAGTGCAAAAAGAGCCAACTAAATTAAATAACATCAATGCAAATTCAAGCCAACTCATTCAAAAAGCTATACAAGTGCTTAAAAAAGAACCGAGCATGAATGAAGTTTTTCAGAAATTATCAACACTTCTTGATCAAGCCACAAGTTTAAATGAAAAGCAACAAGAAACGTTTGCAAACTCTCTAGCTAAAGCAGAAGAGCTTGTTCAAAGTGGAAAAGAGCTCGGTGCTAGACAAGAATTAATGCAATCACTAACAAAAATAAATAATGAAATCCCTGTGTCACAGACACAGAACTCTGTTTCACAAGTAGATCAAGCAGAAGCATATCAAATGCAAGAAGAACTAATTGCGTCTCTGCCAATTCAATCTAAGAACTTTATCGTGGAAACAGTATCCAAAAAGCTTTCGCAAGTGGCAATTGATTTTAAAAACTTCAAGAATGATATTTCTAAAAGCTTACAAACTGTTGAGCAACTTGTTCAACAGTTTAGATCGCGTTCAACGATCACCGCCAAGCCGATGCTTGAAACTGTTATTCAAAAGTTAGATCAAGCAATTCTTCGAAGTGATTTTATGCTTTATGCAGATATGAGAACTGAAAAAAAGATGTTAACAGCAAGCGCCCAGCTCGCGGAAGCTAAAAAGCTTCTTTCTAAAGGTGATTACAGTGGAGCAACAAAGATTGTCTCAGAGGTTAGAACAGTACTAGATAAAATGATTTTCAAACCTTCTGATGTACGAGTGAAGCATTTTGTATCGCAGGAGCTCGGAAATTTAGAAAACTTACCAGCATCAAAACAAGTAACACAAAACCTTGAGATGTCTATGAATGCATTAAAGCAAGAGCCAATGGCGAGAAATGCGTATGAATATTTACGGAATTTAGGGCTAACACATGAAGCAGATCATGCTCAGGCACTTGTATCAAGAGATCGAAGTCAGGAAGACATGCCACAGTCCCTTAAAAGCTTTTTATTAAAAATGAATGATGGAGAGGGTAAAGCTGAAGGAGTGCTCAATTCAATAACTGGACAGCAGCTACTAAGTAAAAACGATCCATCTGGTCTGCAAAGTCTCATGTTCACATTACCTTTATTACTACAAGAAAAATTGGAAAATGTGAAAGTTTTTGTTAACTCTAAAAATCAAAATGAAAAAATAGATTGGGAGAATTGTAGTTTATTTTTCCTGTTTGAAACAAAAAAACTCGGAGAAGTAGGGATTTCACTAACATCTACTGATCGAACACTCTCTGTAAAGATCAAAAACGATCAAAAAGGCTTTCAAGAAAAAATGGAGCCTCTTGCTGAACTAGCAAAAGAAAGGCTAAGCGATATTGGGTATAACATCGCGGGAATCAAGTTTGAGCCACTTAATACAAATGAGAAACCAGAGGCTGCTACACCAAGTGCCCAACAAACGCAATTGTCTAAAATGACCGAGAAAGGATACGATTTTTCAGTATGATGTCACAGCAATATTTTAATCAAAAAAATCGACGTCAAATAAATGGTCCTTCTGCCGCAGTTATTCGTTATGATGAATCAAAGGGTGGTTCACCGGCTGTCATAGCTCAAGGTAAAGGACTACTAGCAACAAAAATTATGGAACTAGCAAAACAACATAACATCCAAATGCAGGAAGATGAAGGACTTGTTCAACATCTTTTAGATATAGATTTAGGAGAAAATGTTCCACCACAGCTTTATTCTGTTATAGCAGAAATTCTACTTCTTATTGAAGAAATGGAAAAAAAGTATTAAAAACTTGAACGGATAATCCGATAAATTAAATGGGAGGTAGAATTCATGGATTTTTTAACAAAAGAGATCATTTACCAGAAATCTTCTCAAGAAATTACTTCATTATTATATGAAGCGTTGATAGATACAACACAAAATGCAATACAAGATATTGAAGCTAATAGATTAATAGATGCGAACGAAAAGCTAAAAAAAGTAAACGATATATTAGAACGTTTAGGTGTAGGATTAAATTACGAAGCAGGGATAATGGCTGATCAGCTTGATGCTCTCTATAACTACATGGCAGACCTCGTGATTAAGGCTAATGTGAAGAAAGATATCGAGCCTTTAAAAGAAGTGTTAGCTATTCTAGAAGATATTTCAGAAGCATGGCAAACGGCAATGAAAAATAATAAATCAAGTCAGATACAGCAACAGCTTTTCAAACAAGCAAATGCTTATGAAAAAAATGTGATGGTGTATGAAAGAGAAACAAACACGGTGGAAGCGGGGAAATAACTCATGAGAATCAATCATAATATTCAAGCATTAAATGCTTATAGAAATTTGTCTCACACAATGGGACAAACATCTAAAACATTAGAGAAACTATCATCAGGTTTACGCATTAACAGAGCTGCAGATGATGCAGCGGGTCTTGCCATCTCGGAAAAAATGCGTTCACAGATTCGTGGATTGGAAACAGCTGAAAGAAACTCACTTGATGCCATTTCATTAATTCAAACAGCAGAAGGTGCTTTAAATGAAACACACAGTATCTTACAAAGAATGCGTGAATTATCAGTACAAGCAGCCAACGGAACGTTAGAAAAAGATGATCGTGAAGCAATCCAAAAAGAAATCAACCAATTAACATACGAGATTGATCGTATTGCTGATACAACACAATTTAACACGAAAAAGCTTTTAAGTGGTTCTGCTGAGGGAAGACCGTTTGCGGAAGTGAATACATCTGAAGTTGCTTATACTGCTAACGGAACATGGAGCGGTGTTGTGACTGCGGATCCTACGGAGCCTGCGAAAGTGGAGATTCAATTTGATAGCAATCTGGGTGCGTTACAAAAAGCGGATCTTGAAGGGAAAACATTTGTTATAAATGGTAAAACATACGAGATCGATGTTACTGATGGAACCTCTCCTGGAGTAACTGGTGATAATATTGCTGTAAACATTTCTGCATGGGATGATACAGCATCTACATCTGACACGGCAATTGTAAGTAATATTAACAAACTGATGAATTCATTAGAAAGTGCAATTAATCAGAATGACAATCAATCTTTTGCTGTAACGAAAACCTCGTCAGCAGATTCAGGTACAACAGGTGACGGTGCAATTATTGATGGAAAGCTAACTCTTTCTACAGTAGATCCAATGTCACCTAAGGATGTACAAGATTTAGGGACTCGTAAAAACATCACAACAAATATTGCTAGTGGAGTTACATTTAATGACCCTGCAACGAACACGCCAACAACAGCTTTAGTTGCTAGTAAAGATTCAGCTCAAGCAAAACCAATTGCGATCACGTTCTCTGAAGTACCTAAAACAGGAGACACTTTGAAGATTGACGGCCTAACTATTAACTTTAATAGCCCGGCGTCTGCCTTAACTGGCAGTGCGGCAACTATTGATGTAACAGATAAAGACTTAGACATGGTATTGAATGAAATTGATGCCATTATTACTCAAGCTAAAAATGCTAACCCAACACCAGTACCGGCCTTAGCTCCTGTACACTCAGTTTCTAATAACAGTTTAATATTAGGAACAACAAAAACAGATGATGGTATAAGCCCTATTGGTCTCCCAACAAATGGTCTTGATATTGCACTAATTGATGGAGACTTCGAGGCAGATAAAGGAAAAGATTTAGAGGTGGCTTTACAAATAGGTGCTAATGCTTCTGAATCACTATCACTTTCTCTTGGAGTAATGGATGCGGCAACACTTGGAATTGCACGTAATGCAGATTTCTCTATCTTATCAACAGCTGGTGTGAATGCAGTTGTAGGTGTAAATGTTTCTACTCCAGAAGCTGCTCAATTAGCTATTACTGCATTTGATAAAGCAATCAGCCTTGTATCAGCTGAACGTAGTAAACTGGGTGCATTCCAAAACCGTCTTGAACATACAGTTACAAACTTACAAACAGCAAATGAAAACCTAACATCTGCTGAATCGCGTATTCGTGATACAGATATGGCTAAATCAATGACTGAATACACGAAGAACAACATCTTAAACCAAGCTGGACAAGCCATGCTGGCACAGGCAAACCAATTACCACAAGGAATTCTTCAACTATTGAAATAATTACCATAGAGGAGGTAAGTCAATTATTGGCTCCTCCTCTTTTTTTTCTAATATGCATCTTATAAAATGAGTGTAGCAAAACAATCGTTTTTATTAATAACCCAATGAGGTGAAGTAAGTGGATGTTCAAAAGGTTGGAAGAGCAACTTTAAATAATATAGAAAAGAAACAGCAAGTAGCAACTGAATCTGTCAGCTTTACAGAGGTAATGGCAAATAAAAGGGGTAATGCCCTATATGAAAGATTTGCTACGTTAGCAAAAGATATTGAAGATCAAGGAAAAGTCCTCTCAGAATCACGAACAGTAGAAGACTTGAAAAAATATAAAAAGTTAGTGAAAACTTTTTTAGAAGAAGCGGTAAACAATGCTCTTCAACTTGAAAATCAACGTGGTTTTAATCGCAGAGGTCGTACGAAGATTTATAAAATTGTAAAAGAAGTGGACAGCAAGCTAATTGATTTAACAAACGAAGTACTAAATAAACAACAAAAAGGACTTAACATTTTAAACATGGTTGGAGAAGTCCAAGGTCTATTAATAAATATCTACACATAATGGTCTAAATAATCAGCAATATTGGTCGATATAAAGATTAGAGATAATGGAAAGAAAGAGGGAGTCGTATGTCTGTTGAAGATCATCTATGTCAAAATCTAGAAAAAATACTGAAACTCCAAAAAAGTCTTCATCAAATTGCGTTAAAGAAAACTGAGATCATAAAAGCAGATAATATCGAAGCCCTCGGTGAATTAATGAAAGATGAGCTAAAACATATTAAAGCAATTGAAGTAATGAATAATGAAAGAGAGAAAATTCAGCATCAACTCGCAAACGAGATTTCAATTTCTCCACAGAGTTTAACGATATCTGATTTACTTTCTTCTGACAGAATTCAAGATAAAGAAAAACTAGGTAATTTACAAAAGCAGCTAGTAAACCAAATGAAGGCATTAAAAGAAATCAATGAATTGAATCAGGATTTGCTTCAGCATTCTTTAAACTTTGTTAATTTAAATCTTGATCTTCTTTTGGGACAGCAGGAATCAAATAATTATAACGAGCAATCTTCTGATGAGACTCAGAATATCAATCGTTCTATTTTTGATTCAAAGGCTTAATGTTAGGAGGGACCTAAATGCGTTCAACTTTTATGGGATTAGAAACAGCTAAACGTGGAATGTTTACACAGCAAAGTGCCTTGCATACAACAGGAAATAATATTGCCAATGCCAACACAGAGGGCTACACACGTCAGCGTGTTAATTTTAAAGCAACAGAAGCATATCCTTCACTTGGGATAAATCGACCGCAAATTCCTGGTCAAATGGGAACAGGTGTAGAGGTCGAAAGTGTTCAACGGGTAAGGGAGAGCTTTCTAGATATTCAATATCGTTCTGAAAATAATAAATTAGGTTATTGGGAATCCAGAGCAAATGCGCTTCAAAAGATGGAAGAAATCATGAACGAGCCGTCTGAAACTGGCTTAGCTAACTCACTTGATAAATTTTGGCAATCACTGCAGGACTTAGCTCTAGATCCAACAAATTCAGGTGCGCGTTCTGTTGTACGTGAAAGAGGAAATGCGGTAGCTGATACATTCAACTATCTAGCAACATCTCTTAAGTCAGTACAAGGTGACCTAAAAAATGAGTTAGATGTTTCTGTAGATGAAATTAACTCATTGGCAAATCAATTAAATAATATTAATAAACAAATAACAGAGATTGAGCCAAACGGATACTTACCAAATGACCTTTATGATGAACGTGATCGTTTACTAGATAAATTGTCATCACTAGCAAATATTAAAGTTTCCTATAATGAATCAGGTGGAAATGCGCTGAAGATTTCTGAAGGAACAGCAACGGTTGAAATTGTAGATGATAACGGCAAAGTTTTAGGAACTTTAGTAGATGCAAAAAGTCAACGAGCAAATGAATTTAGTGTCTCATACAGAAAAATTACTGATGAAAATGGAAATATTACAGATGGGCTGGCTGAAGGGATTAAGATTGGGTCAACATCCATTAATATTTTGAACTTTAACAGCGCTGGTAAGATTAGTGGATTAATAGATTCATATGGTTATTCTGAAACTTTGAACGATGGAAGTGTTCTTGAATACGGATTATATCCAGAGATGTTAAACAATTTGGATACAATGGCATATGAATTCGCAACGGAATTTAATGCTGTTCACCGTGAAGGTTGGAATCTAAGAGATTTTGATGAAAATAAAGATCCTATTGATGAACCGGCCAAAGTTGATATTGATTTCTTCAATACTGGCTCAAGTGCAAAGGATGCTGCAAGCACATTAAGTCTTACAGATAAAATAAAGGAATCTACTGATTTTATAGCTGCTGGTAGAAAAGTTGACGGTAATCTTCCTGAGATCGGAAATGGGAATAACGCTGTAAGTCTATCAAATGTGAAAAATGACGTTATCGACATTGGTGGTACGAACACAACTCTTCAAAACTTCTATGAAGGTATTATTGGTGGAATGGCTGTAAACGCACAGGAAGCAGAGAGATTGACAACAAATAGTACAGTTCTTCGAGATTCTGTTGAAGATCGAAGACAGTCTGTTAGCGCAGTTTCACTAGATGAAGAGATGACGAATATGATTCAATTTCAGCATGCATATAATGCATCAGCTAGAATGATCTCACTACAGGATGAGTTGCTAGACAAAATTATTAACGGTATGGGTGCAGGAAGGTAGGTGAGCAATTATGCGTGTAACACAAAGTATGTTAGCAAATAATTCTTTGAGAAACCTAAGTAACAGTTATTCCAAGTTAAGCAAATATCAGGATCAATTAGCTACAGGAAAGAAAATAACTCGTCCTTCAGATGACCCGGTTGTAGCTGTAAAAGGGATGTTCTATCGTACGAACTTAACTGAAAATGAACAATATCAGAGAAATCTATCTGAGGCTTATACATGGCTGGAAAATTCAGAAGCAGGAATTGAACAGGCAACACAAATCACTCAAAGAATTCGTGAATTAGTTGTTCAAGCTCAGAACGGAACAAACAGCCCAGAAGATTTAAAGGCAATTGGTGTTGAAATTGGACAACTTAAAGAAGATTTAATCGGGGTAGCCAATACTCAAGTAGCCGGTAAATATATCTTTAATGGTCAAAAAACGCTAACTGCACCTATAGCAGATGATGCCTTTACAACAGATGCGGTTGGAAACAAAGAGTATACATTCATACAAGATACTTCTCCTTATAACGTTGAAGTTTCAAAAGGAGTTCAGTTAAAGATAAACATTAATTCACATAATGTGTTTGGGAAAGATGTTCTGAATACATTGGAAGAATTAGAAAGAAATTTATCAGATGGTATCGGGACGTTAGAAAACGGTGACCAACTATTAACAGCTGTGGATAAGCATTTAGGAAATCTGACTGCAGAAAGAGCAGAGCTTGGGGCTAGATATAACCGACTTGAGTTAATTGACAGTCGCCTTGCGGATCAGGAAGTTATCGCAAACAGAATATTATCAGATAATGAAGATGCTGACATGGAACGAGTCATTACTGACTTAACGATTCAAGAAAGTATTCATCGCGCCTCACTATCTGCTGGATCTAAAATTATTCAACCAACTTTAATGGACTTTTTACGTTAAGCTATCTTTTTTAGGATAGCTTTTTTACTAGGAGTGATTGCCGTGAAAATACCTCAAATTAGACTCGAAAGCACAAATGCACAAATTTCAATGGAAACTAGAAAAGCTGTTCGTCAAATCCACCAGCCTAAAGCAGATATGTCAATTGAACAACCTAAGGCAGATTTATCAATACGAACAACCCAAGGGAAATTAACCATTGATCAATCACAAGCTAGAGCAGATGTTGATTTAAAGTCAGTTTTTCGTAGAACAGAAGAATTTGCTCAATTTGGTAAACAAAGATTGTTAGAAGGTATACAAAGAAGAGCCCAAGAAGGCGAAGAACTTATGAAAATAGAAAATAATGGCAATCCTATTTCTGTTCAAGCAAAAAGAAATGGACAAAAACCTACAAAAGAATTTGGTATAGGGTTTGTACCTTCTGTTGGAAGTGTGAAAGTTAACTATCAACCTGCAGTGGTAGAGACTACTGTTACCCCTAATAAACCAATAATTTCAGTACAAGTAAATAAACCGGTTCATGACTATCAACCAGGAAAAGTAGAAATTAGCCTGGCACAAAGAAATAATCTTAATATTGACTTTGAAACAATAGATATAAAGGTATAACCCAAAAGGATGATGATGAATGTTGATAGAGACAAAATATCATGGTGAAATCACCATAGATGAAAATGAAATTATCAAATTTCAAAACGGACTACCTGGATTTATTACAGAAAAGAAATTCATATTACTTCCTTTAGATAAAGAATCTCCTTTCTCGATACTTCAATCAATTGTAACTACGGAGTTAGGGTTTGTTGTGGTAAATCCGTTTTATATAAAAAAAGATTATGAGTTTGTTTTAACAGATGGAGAGAAAGAAACACTTCAAATAACAAATGTAGAAGACATAGTCGTTTTGACTATAATGACAGTAAAAGATTCATTAAAGAATTCAACCGCTAATCTTCAGGCACCAATAATAATTAATCACAAGAAAAGATTAGGAAAACAAGTCATTCTAAACAATCCGAAATATTCAGTTAGATATCCATTGTATGCTGAACTGGAGAAAAATAAGGATGTGAGATAATGTTAGTTCTAACTAGAAAAATAAAAGAATCCATTAAAATTGGAGAAGATATAGAAATTACAATCCTTTCTATTAATGGTGATCAGATTAAATTAGGAATTAATGCCCCAAAAGATGTTGAAATTCATCGAAAAGAAATTTACCTTTCAATACAAGAATCAAATACTGAAGCTGCATCTATCTCATCGAATATCTTAAATGAAATCATGAATAATAAAATTGACCCTAAGTGAAAAATTTAGGGTTTTTTATTTTTACGATCAGTTTAAAATAATCAAGAAAAAACTGTCAGTTAATAATTGTGTTAATTTCATAATTATGCTTTTAAATCAAAAAACGAACATTTTTCTTCTCGGTTAACTTATTGTTAAATATTATACGAACAAAATCACTTTTAAGACGAATTTTATTACGTTTTTTGGTAACCAACTGTACATTATGAAATTGATTCATTTAAAAAACTTTAAAAAACTATTAAACAATTATCTAAAGTGCCGATAATAATAGTGTAAGGGAGGAACACACAATGGCGGCCGACAATGTGTGTTTTCTCTCGAAACAATTAAACCATCATCTACATGGAAGTGGATGAACTTATATTCAAGGAGGAAACTTTAAAATGAGAATTAATCACAATATCGCAGCTCTTAACACATATCGTCAGTTGAATAGTGCAGCTGGTGCACAATCTAAATCTATGGAAAAATTATCTTCAGGTCTTCGTATCAACCGTGCAGGAGATGACGCTGCAGGTCTAGCAATCTCTGAAAAAATGCGTGGACAAATCCGTGGATTAGATATGGCTTCTAAAAATGCACAAGATGGTATTTCTTTAATTCAAACAGCTGAAGGTGCGTTAAACGAAACTCACTCAATTTTACAACGTATGCGTGAATTATCAGTTCAATCATCAAATGATACATCAACTGATGCTGACCGTGCAGAAATCCAAAAAGAAGTTGCTCAATTAAAAGAAGAGATAGATCGTATCTCAGAAACAACTGAATTTAACACTAAAAACCTTTTAGACGGAAGCGTTGCAAAAACTGCTAATTCAGCTACAAGTTTCGCTAATACAAAAATTACAGGTGTTAATGTTATAAATGATAATTTAAAAGAAGACACTTATACAGTTGCTTTAGCAGCTGGTGCAACAGAAGTGTTTTCCGAAGTTTCAGATACAACAGATGTTTCAGCTATAGCAATTACAGCTGGTAGCACTGTTGAAATGGGAACTTACACTTTAGAGTCAACTGAAAATGCAACCGATAATACTAAATTGGATTACGTATTAAAGGATGCAGATGGAAAACAAATTGGTACGACTACACTAGCAAAAACTGCTACTACAGCAGCACTTGGAGGTTTTGACTTCACAGTTGCAGATTCAAGCGGTGGTACTACTGGTGCAGGAACATTGAAATTTACAGTTGGACAAACGGCTACATTCACAGTGACTGATAGCTCAGGTACTCAAGTTGGCCAAACAACTATTACTAATGATACAACTGGAAAAGCCAATGTTGGTGGTCTGGAGTTCACTTTTAATTCAGACTTAGCAACAACTGCTGTTAATGATGCTGATGTTAAAATAAATGATAACTCCCTACAGTTCCAAATCGGAGCAAATGAAGGACAAACAGTAAAACTTGCTATCGGTGACATGGATACAAATGGGTTAGGAATCAATAGTATTGATGTATCTAACAAAACTGGAGCGCAAAATGCAATAACAAAGTTAGATTCAGCTATTCAAAGTGTTTCAGCAGAGCGTTCTAAACTTGGTGCATATCAAAACCGTTTAGAACATACAATCAATAACCTAGGTACATCTTCCGAAAACCTAACTGCTGCTGAGTCTCGTATCCGTGACGTAGACATGGCGAAAGAAATGATGGATCAAACTAAGAATTCAATTCTTTCTCAAGCTGCTCAAGCTATGCTTGCTCAAGCTAACCAACAACCACAAGGAGTTCTACAACTTCTTCGTTAATTTTAGATAATTTGAAAGAGGCTCTAGTTATACTAGGGTCTCTTTTTGCTAAGTTATTAAATTAAGGGTGATAGAATGGAACTAGAAGAACTAGAATTAGAAATAGAATGTAGCAATTGTTACGGTAAGCTAGAATGGACTGAGGACTTCGACAGAGAAGTCGACAGAATTCTAAACACACAAGGGTTAGATGGACATAATGCAGTTAATCAAGCCACACAGCGATTTCATTCAAAGAATTGGGCTATTTATAAAGAATGTGATGTGTGTAAAGGGACAGGGAAAGTACCATCTCCTTTGGGCATTCAGTTGCTAGAGTTCATTAAAAATACCAAGCTTAAGGTTCCGAGAAGACGTAGTAACAATTCCCTGACTAAGATATCTATAGTTAGATAGAAGGTGATTGACAGGAGGGGATTAAATGGATAAAGATCAACAAGAAATAAAAAAAATCCTCGAACAACAGCTTCAATGGTGTAAGGAGCAAGATCGTATTTTAGAAGAAATAGACTCAAAGCTTCATGAAATGAAAAGGTTAGCTGGATATGCTCTTGAGCATGATTTAGGCTCGGTGGAAGTGGAAGAGCTAAATGATAAATTGAATGAATTGAAGAACGATGTTCATTCCTTAGAAAAGAAATTAAGAGCCGTAGTCCATTAGAAAAAAGGATGTGTATTTCATGGATATAGCACTAATGTCAATGGTACTAAGTCAAGGGCAAGTACAACAACAAGCTTCCATGTCAGTGATGAAAATGGCAATGGGAGATGCAAAACATCAGGGAGATGCACTTCAGAAGTTAATGAGTACATCTGATGCATCGGTAATCCAACGTGCTGCACAGCCACATCTAGGTGGGAACATTGATCTAAAAGGATAAGAATAACTGGGAGTAACTAAATTGAAGTTACTCTTTTTCTTCTGGGGAAAATGGGGAAGGTTGATCGTGCCCCGAAAGTCCACCTGGTTGCAACAACCAGTGTAAATAGAAACACGAGTAGCAAAAAATACATAACAAGTAATAACTAGATATTCAGATATATATTATAATTATAGAACGTACGTTTGTTCTGTGAGCACTTGATGTTCAAGAAACAAACAATATCCAAGCCTCTACTTCGATTATCGGAGTAGGGGCTATTTCTGTTTTTAGGAGGAGAATACATGAATCACTACTCAACGAAACCTGTCAAACAAATGGAACTACTTGAAGGAGAAGTGGAAATGAAGAAAAAACCTGCAAAGCGTGTGAACATTGTTAGTCTAAAGCTAGTGAAGGAATCAAGCCTACTCTACAAGGGTCGTTGTGTCCGAAGTCCAGAAGATGGCTATCAATTGTTGAAGCAATTTCTAGGAGATGTGGATCGAGAATACTTCGTGGTTGTTTGTTTAGACACAAAGAATCAGCCAACAGCTATCAACATTTGCCACATTGGGAGTCTCAATGCAAGCATAGTTCACCCAAGGGAATGCTTCAAACCTGCCATTTTGAGCAACGCTGCATCAATTCTTGTCGGGCATAATCATCCTTCAGGACAGGCAAGTCCATCAAGGGAAGATGTGGAGGTGACTAAGAGATTGGTAGAGGCTGGAAAGATCATTGGCATAGATGTTCTTGATCATATTGTGCTGGGTGATGGAGAATATGTTTCACTAAAGGAAAAGGGCTACGTTTGAAAGGGGTTGAAAAATGTGAAAGAACTAGATTGGTTTGTTCAGACGTTGGAAGATGAGTTTCAAGTAGTAGCGGATCGCAATCGAATAAGCTTCGAGGGGAATGAACTATTCCTAGATGAGATTGATGAGTCACTAATTCCAAGTGAAATGGCAACAGGACTTCCTGAATCGCTATTGTTTGAAACCATGTTATTTGAAGATCACCATGGAACAGAATGGATCGGAGTCATTGCTTCTCATCCAGACAGTCGGGAATGGCTGCTTCAAATCATTTTGAAAGAAAGTGAGCCAGTACTAAGAAAAATGATAAAGCCTCTAGAGTAAAGTCACGACAAAACTATAAGCAAACCCATGACAAAACTTTGTCAAGCTTAGCAAGAATCTGTAAAACCTAGTCCTACCATGTAAAGCTGCTAATTTGGTTATGGAAAATCTCACGACAGAAATATAGAACTGGCGTTAGTCACATTGCTGTCCCTAATTTTGCGTCAGTCATGTCAACATCGTCAATTGTCAATACTGTCGCAACTGTCGATAGAAACGGGACAAAAGGAGGTGAAGAAGAATGTGGGAGAAAATCGTCATTCCAGTACTAGTCACTGTTGCCACAGAAGTCATTCGAGAAATATCGAAGGAGGACTAAGAAAATGTAAACGCTAATGAAAGGAGGAATAAGTGATGAAGGTATTTCCTTGTCCATGTCATTGTCAATGTCCATTTTGTAAAATCCAATCCATCATTGACATTATAAAAGATTAAAATCCATTGGTGCCAATCAAGCATCAATGGATTTTTTGTATTTAGGGGTGAAATTGTATGAATCTAGCGAAAGAATTTGAACAGTGGCTCGTTGAAGAAGGAAAAGCACCAACAACGATCCAGTCCTACGTGGGAGATGTAATAGGATTCCAAAAGTACTTAGAAGAGAAGGTGGCTGAGAACCAGCTGCTTTCTCGATTTGCATTTGTCAGGTACAAGCAACATCTTCTGGATGAAGTTTTTTCCAGTGCTACAATCAACAAGAAGATCAATAGTTTGAAAGTCTACAATGATTTTTTACGAATGAAAGGGATTGTAAATGACTCCTTCATACACATAAAACGCGATCGAATTAAGGTTGCGGCAGGGAGTGAGCATGTAGTGACTGCCCTGTCAGACAAAGAGGTCGAACAGCTTCTTTTTTGCCTAGAGGACCAAAGGAAAGTGAGTAGGAGGAATCAATTAATAGCCTACCTGCTTTTGTACACAGGTGTTAGGGTTTCTGAACTCATTAACATCAAACTTAGTGATATTGACTTCCTAACCAATACTTTGACTGTTCGGGGAAAAGGGGGAAAGGTTAGGGAGATTAGTATGAGAAAGGACGTTGTTGAATTAATCAATCAGTATGTGAAAGGAGATCGAATGGAGTCAAAATTTCGAGAGAGTGAGTACCTACTAGTTAGTCAAAGAGCACAAAAGATGCATAGAGATGCGATAAGAGATTGGCTAGCAAAACTGTCAAAAGAGCTGGGTTTTAAGCTGCACCCACATTTGTTTCGCCATACATTCTGCACAAGGCTTCTGAAAAAGGGTGTGGACCTGACAACGGTTAGTAAATTAGCTGGACATGCCACAGTAAACATGACCGCTAAGTTTTATATTCAGACAACGAGACAAGAAAAGATGGAAGCCGTTGAGCTACTGTAAAAAGGAGGAGTAGGATGAAGATCATACAATGTTTGGCAGACATAGAAGCTATAAAAGTATTTGGAGAAGTCCCAGTAGCCCTGATGAAAGAAATAGAGCAAGACTTTCTTGGAATATATGAAATGGAGAACATTGAAGAAGAATTGTTTCATTTCCGCTTGTCCATGAGGCAGGCTCTTTTTGTGTTGGAAAAAGGGGACGATGTGCTTGGGAAGTTAGATCAACCATTCCAACTGGAATACATGGAACGATTGGTAGCAGAAGATTTAACTTTCTACCGTTGTGCTATTCGCAATGATTATGAACTCCAATTGTATTACTCAGTAGTCGGTACGCACGACCAAGAGGTAGAGGACTGGCTGTTAGAACAATCACAGGATGGATGGTGAAAAAATGTTTGAAGCAGACAAACCCATCTACATGACAAGAGCAGTTGCGGAAGAGTTACCAGATGAACTTAAGTACTTCATCGTACAATACCTACATGGGTGCCACCATAATCTAACTGATTACTTACAGGTATTTGAGTTCAGTAATAATCAAAACAAGCAGCTCCTTAGACAAAGACAAGAACAACCATATCGAGAAACACAAATTTTTGTACCATTGAAGGACAATAAGGTGATTTCAAGAACGGTCTGGGCAATGGACCAAGTCGATCATGTGCTGTTTTTGTTTCCAGAAAACTACTAACCCCCATGAGTACTAAAAAAGCATAAGGAAAAAAGTAGACAAAAAAGCAGATGAGAAAATAAACAATAAATTAAATGAAAATGTCTACAACATGGGAGGAATAAACATGGAGAACAAACAAGTACCAACAGAAATGAAGCAATTACTAAAACGTCCTGAAGAAAAGGCAGACGTAAGAATTACGACCTACCTAGAAGCAGAACTCTATGAGGAAGTCATGAGATTAAAAAAGGCAGGTATCAGTGTAAAGAAAGTGATCAATGAAGCAGTGGCAGATCTACTGAGAAAATATAAACTATTATAAATTAATATCAATTACTACTAATATGAATGAACAGTAATGAGAAAATCCCTAACCTCCAATCATCGGAGGTTAGGGGGATTACTTCGTCATGTTTGTTGTCAATGCTAAAAATCTAGTCAGGATGTTCGCCAAGGACGATACTGACGATAAAAACGGGAATAAGATGTTCTTCCATTTTTTTTTCTGGATCTTACTGGTGATATACTAATGAGACATACTGTAGAAAAGTAGAAATCTAATGAAAGTAACTTAATGTTGAAAAAAAGGAAGTGGAAATAATGTTATACGAGAAGGTAAAAGAAGCCACTATACGAGCAAAAAATAATAATCCTAAAGCTGATTTTTATATACAATTAGAAGATTTCATGGAATTTGTGACCTTTCACTTAATTACTTTTATCAAGTTGAGAAACCCCTTATCCAGTAAAAAGATGAGTATGAATCAGTATCTCCAGCAAGATGAAGCATATTTAAAATCCTACAATAAAGTAGCTATCACGGATGAAGAAGAATATAAAATATTCCATAATACGTTAAGAAATGCAAACAATCGATTTAATACTCTAAACCATAAAACGAAAGCTGAGGCGGAGTCGAGAAAGCAGGCAGAAGCTGAAAAAGGCTCAAGAGGTAATCGTTTCGAATCGCCTATTACGATACATGATTTCCAGGCTAACGGTGAAATGCCGATACTGATGGATGTAAAGTCAACTAAAGACCTACTAAATACGGTATATCAACGAATACTTAAAAATAACATCCACAATATTAACTTCACAAACTACAAACTATTTTCAGAGCATTTGAATGATAGTATACAAGAGCAGAACTTGTCAGAAGAAGATAAACTTCTGCACCACTATTTGATTGAGAAGCACTTGAAATTACATACGTTAAAAAAGATCTGCAAAAATTATGAAAAACTGATTCAATCGACGAACCCCATATTAACAGAATTAGAGAAGAGAGCCAGATTGCAGCTAATGTTGTACGTAACAAGCATGCCCATGGTCCAGCAGTGGGAAACGTATCTTGATTTAGTAATGGAACTATCCCCTCATCAATTCGATAGCTTCGTTCAAGAAATTGATTCAATCACGAATTTTATTAAATGGATTTTGTTAATGTATTTTCAGGAGAATGAAAATGTAGATTTCAATGAGCAGGATTTAATCTATTTTAATAATTATGTCAATCAAAAGCGCTTTGAAAATGACTTTGTGTTAAGAAGAGATTTTTCTAGTACTACTTTTAACTCTGTTATGAGAGAGATCAAACAAGGAAATGACATGCTAAGTGAAGACTAATAAGGGAAGAGCAAACTCAGAAAAAGTTTGCTCTTTTTTACATCTTTAATGAAATACACGGTTTTTTTTCCAGAGGGACAAGCGCTATTTCCATTTATACTTTGAACTAGATTCACAGGAGATAAGCAACTCCTAAATACACTCTCCTCACCCTAAAAGACCGTCAGTGTTGTCAGTACGAGCAACTGTTGACGCTACCGATGATACGGACGGTAAAAACGGATGAAGGGGAAGAAAACATATTACTGGAGGAATGAAAAAATGAGATTAGAAGATTTAAATCAAACAGATGTGCTTGCGAGACCAGAAGGGAACAAAAGAAATATTGATGATGGTTCATTCAAAGGCATCACAGCATTTGCTGAACTAGCAGAAAGAGATAGCCAGTATTCAGAAGATGGTAAACGTGTAGTTCTAAACATCAAAGTGGAAGTGGAGGACGACGAAGGTGAACTAGTTGACCTCTATATCTCACCTAACTACTCATGGAGTAAAAGAGGGAAGATGATTAAGCTGTTAGAAAAGATTGACTGCCTACCAGCTCCTGGGGAATCGATTGATCTTGATGATCTAGTGGGAATTCCTGTACAGGTCATTGTTGAGAATGTCGAGAAGGACGGAGAAGTGTACTCCAACATTGTCAGTATTAAAAGAGACAAGTCTGGAAAGGTGAAGAAAAAGCCAACAAAGCAAGAAATTAGAAAAAAAGCTTTGTCAAAAGCTAAAGAAGCAAGAATCAAAGCCTCTGAAAAATTGTTTGATGGTGACTCAGACAATCTAGACCTAGAAGATGTTGAAGAAACTGAGGAGATTCAACTAGATGATGAAGATGAGATTGATTTAGATGACTTCTAAAAGATAACGAATGAAAATGATCTTTTCTCCATGTAGACGAACCAACTCGTCTACATGGAGTTACTAAATAACAGGAGGAGAAACCATAATGAACCATGAAATCATGCAATCTCAACTACTTACTACATTAGAAACATTGAAAAAGTCCAATGAAGTAATGGAGGTTCGAATCCTTAAAACAGACAAAGGAACGATCTCTGGATACTTTGATGATTACGATACACTAGTGCAAAGCGTGCAGAAATACATCGGAAAGCATGACATTTATATCACATTGAATCCAGTAAAAAAGGAACTGCTAGCAAGATGTAACAATCGCTTACAAATTTATGCGAAAACAACGAGTACAGATGGAGATATTGAAAGAATAAGCTATGTACTAATTGACATCGATCCAGTCAGAGCTAGTGGTATTTCTTCCTCAAAGAATGAAAAAAAAGCCGCTCTGGACGTGATGAAAGGGATTAGAAAAGATCTCATGGAAGAAGGCTTTCCGGAACCCATTGCTGCAGACAGCGGAAATGGCTATCATATGCTTCTACCTATTGATCTAGATAACACAAAAGAAAATGTTGATGCCATCAAAGCCTTCTTGGCTGCATTGGACTTTCTCTACTCAACGGACAAAGCTCAAGTCGATGTGACGACTTACAATCCATCTAGGATTGTGAAATTCTACGGAACAAAAGCTTGCAAAGGTGATGACACAACAGATCGTCCACATCGTTGGTCTAAGATCATTAAAGTGCCTGAGCCAATGAATCAGACAAGTATAAAGCAGATCAAAAACGTAGCCGCCAAGAAGCCGAAAGTAGAAGCAACATCAAAGAAAACAGCTAAAGGAAAAACGATAGATGTAGATCAGTTCATTCAAAAGCATGACTTAGATCTTGCTTATAAAGCCCCTTACAGTGGAAATGCGACTAAGTATATTCTTGCTACGTGCCCATGGAACAGTGACCATACAGATAACTCTGCCTACATTATTCAATACGACAGTGGCGGCATTGCTGCAGGTTGCCATCATAACAGTTGTAGTGAAGAGAACTGGAAGTCTTTGCGTGAATTGGTACAGGAGGATGATGTCAGTACTGTCGGAGAAGAAGAGAAACAATCAGACATTATCATCAAACTAGCAGAAAACTTCCAGTATTTTAAGAATGACATTGAAGATCCTTTTGTAGCCATTCAAATGAATGGACATTGGGAAGTCATGGAGATGAAAAGTCAAAAATTTAAGCTGTACCTAACAAAAATGTATTTTGAGCATACGAATTCAGCTCCTGGCAGTGATGCCATTAGCCAAGCGTTAAAGGTGCTAGAGATGAAAGAAATTTTTTCGGAAAATGAACGGACACTCCAAAAGAGAATTGCAGAAGAAGATGGGAGTTTCTACTACGATCTTTGTAATTCCGATTGGCGAGTCGTGAAGATCAACGAGGAAGGATGCTGGATAGAGGAAAATCCTCCTATTCTCTTTACACGGAATCGGAACATGAAAGAACAGGTAGAGCCTGACCTTACTGTGCATCCTAACCAGCTAATAAACTTAGTAAAAAAGCATTTTCGATTTAAGAAACAGTCTGACACGGTTCTTTTTACGACCTACTTAGTGAGTTGCTTCTTACCACAGATTGCTCATGTCATTCTAGTACTCTTTGGTGAAAAGGGAGCCGCTAAGTCCACAACGATGAGAATGGTCAAACGGATTGTCGATCCAGCCATGCAGGATCTCTTGTCCATGCCAACCTCAAAATCTGATTTAGCAATTGTCCTTTCCAACAACTATATGCCTTGCTTTGACAACTTAGACACCTTATCTGCCGAGAAGAGTGACATGCTTTGTATGGCTGCGACTGGTGGAGCTTTTACGAAGAGAACTCTATACACAGACAGTGATGAAACCATTCTTAGATTCAAGAGAAGTGTCTCCTTAAATGGAATTAACATCGTTGCAACAAGACCTGATTTACTTGACCGCTCCATCGTTTTAGAGTTAGAAAGAATACCTAAATCAGAAAGACAGTCCGAAAGAACGATTTGGAAGTCATTTGAAGCAGATTTACCTAAGTTCTTAGGTGCGATCTTTAATGCCATTTCAGCAGCTATTCCACAGTACGATGAAACAGAGATAGAAGAGGTTGGGAGAATGGCAGATTTCACATATTGGGGTTATGCCATTGCAGAAGTACTAGGTTTAGGAGGGGATGAGTTCCTTAGATCTTACCTAAGCAACCAAGATACAGCAAACGAGGAAGCACTCGCCTCTCATCCAGTAGCAGCTGCAGTGATTGCACTGCTGAAAAATACAACCAATTGGTCTGGCAGTGTGTCCTCACTTCTAAAAGAATTAGAGAGAACCGCAGAGAGAGAACGTATCAACACTAGAGTCAAAACATGGGCGAAAGATGCCAATGTTCTTAGTAAACGTCTGAAAGAGGTGAAGTCTAACTTAGAAGAAATTGGTATCTATTATGACATTCGCCATGCAGGAGACTTCAAGAAAATTACATTAGAAAAAATAGTTGAGGTTAAAGATGAAGGAAGTACAGGTAAAAAAGCTTTACACCGACCCCTTGATGATGACGATGATTTTGAGGAAGAATTAGAGCATTTAGGTTAGAGGGGAGAGATGTTTGTCCCAGACTCTAACTTGCCCCTTTTTTGCCGTCAGTTCTGTCCGTACCGTCTAATGTTGGTTCTGACGTCACTGACGGTACTTTGGGGGTAAAAATAGGTCCCGACCACAAAAAATGAAGTAACTCCATTTATATTTATATATTATTTTCTTGAAGCTATTAGAAAGGAGATTATTTATATGTTATTTACCGAATCTATTGGGAAGTTTGGAAAGTACCAAGCGAACATTGAGCGGAGTCCAGTGACCATCCAAGCTTATTTTGAAGATCTAACACTACTGAATCGTTATCTCCAAGAGAAGTACAATGGCCCAATTTACTTAGAGGATATCACTCAAAAGGATGTGGAGGATTATCTCTTTTATCTGAAGGAGGTCAAGGGCTATCAACCGATTAGTAGAAAGCGAGTGTTAGGAAGTATGCGATCCTTCTTTAGCTACGCTTACAAAAGCGAATGGTGCGACAAGAATGTGACAGCTAAATTAGAGCCGATCAAGTGTCAGCAAAAAGAACGCCATTTCCTTTCAGAGAATGAGGTCAACCAATTTGTGGATGCAATTGATCATGATCTGATTTGGTTAGTCGCACAAACGCTTTATTACACTGGTTTACGGATCTCAGAATGCCTTAATCTTCAGGTAGATGATATTAACTTGGAGGAAAATCTTATTTATGTCAAGCATGGGAAAGGTAACAAGGATCGTGTCATTCCAATCAATCCTAAGCTAAAAGAACTTTTACTAGATTACAAGGCTAATTGGCGAGTAGAATCTGATTATTTCTTTGCGACAAGAATCTCAGGAACATTGTCAACAACAAGTGTTGCGAGAGTCTTTCGTGAGACGACAAAGAAATTGGGATGGAAAAAGAAAGTGACTGCACATATCCTTCGTCATTCCTTTGCTTCCAAATTAGTCAAAAACAATGTTCACTTAGTCAAGATTTCAAAGTTGTTAGGACACAGCAGCCTCAAAACAACAAGTATTTATGTTCATAGTCACATTGATGATTTGAAGGATGCTGTCAATACATTATAGGGGAGGAGTTATACATGGCAAAAGTGGAAGCATTACAACCTATTTATGATGACAAGGTCAAGAAAATAATCCACTTGTTAGGCGAAGGGTTTTCTAGAGAGGAAGTAGCGGAGCAATTCCGTTACTCAACCTATCGTTCAATGGATAGTTTTATGAATCGCAAGAACTTTGTTTGGGATAAGCTGAAAGGAACGTATATCCCTGCGGATGCACTCAAAAATCAGTTGGAGACCATGGTAAACTTTCCAACAGACAGAGTCAGAAGAGTGGTCATGGAACTAAACAAGGATGGGGCTAATCCAAAAGAAGTCGCACTCAAGATTGGCTTCGAAAACCATTTGGAAATGGCTAGTTACATGAAGTCAAAGGGATTTGAGTGGTCACAAGTAGCGGGGAATTATATTTCTACTTCCCCGCCAGCATCTGAAGTTGATGAGGGTGATTCCAATGTCGGTACTAACGGGGCGCAGGAGCAATTTGCACAGATCAGAAGTGGTGGTTTCGATCAATTTCTGCCATTACTAGAATGGCTATCGTCAAACAAGGATGGCTTGCAAAGTCTGTTAGGAACGTCAGTAGCGGCAGGGCAGATACCCCGCTTCACACTACAAGGCTTATTTGTGACAAAATCGGTCCACATGACCAACACATTAGATCAAATGGTTCGGGACTTTAGCAAGGAAAAGAACATCAACCAGCGGGAGATTTTCGAGGTAGCATTGATCGAATTTTTTCAGAAGTACGGGTATGCCCGTGAGGTCGAGACATTGTTGCAGAATAATGCTTAGCAAATGGATTTCTAATGGGAGAGATGGTAAACAGGTTCTAAGGTATTTCTAATGAACAGCTGTTTGTTCACTCTTCCATTTTTTTTCTTTTGCTTTCCTAATAGTTGAAATGATTTTTCTATTAGCAAGTTGACAGTGAATACTTTAATATTATTTTTCAACGTAATCTTCTATGCTTTGATTACAAGCCTCATTAAATCTGATAATATATAACTATGAAAAAAGCACTAAAATGGAGGTGGGGAAATGAGAAGAGTATTAGTAGTACTACTTGGCCTTTTGGGATGTTCTATGGGAATTGGATTGTCTTTAATTGCGTTAGCTATGGGAGAGGCAAATAGTTTATCAGCGGCACAAGATACAGGTATAACTTCAATATTATATAGTGGATTAGCAACGATTGGTTTCATTATTATAAAGTTCAAACCTAAATTGGGTGGTTGGTTGATGATTATAGGAGGTTTTATAATCTTTGGCCAATTTCAAAACTTAGGTTTAATTGCTACTGTACCGTTGGTTGTTTCTGGGATTATTGGCATGACTATTAAGCAAAAACAGATATAGTGAAGAATTAGAGTAAATAGGTGAGCATAGTGGGATGTTTAAAATCTTTCTTTAAATTAATTTTAATATTAGGCTTTTCTATTGTTGCATTTTTATTTTTTTTAGGTTTTTTATTCAATAGTTTTTCCTCAAATGAAAGTACTGAAATTTCAAATCAAATATATAGTGATTCCCAAGAATTATTAAATTTAATTAACGAAGAGTTTCTCTTTGTTAATACGTCAGAAAGATTAGATGAAGAAAATGTTAACAGAGTGTTAGACTATATAGAAGAGTATGGATTAAATTATAAAAATGAAGAAAAGACTGTTGAAGAACAAGAATTATATGATGATATTGGAAAAATAGTTTATGATTATATGCAGTTAATACAGCTGGAAACTTCTTACGAAGATATTCCTTTAAGTTTTAACGAGAGATTTTACTATCTTTCTGGTTCAAAAAGAGATATCTATCAGATGTTTTTAGAACATAGGAAATCTTTAAGAGAGATTTATGGCTTTGAATATAAACAATAGGGATTATTGTTTACACACTATCTTCGTATGATCGTGAAGCTGAGACATTGTTGCAACAAAATGGCTAGCAAATGGATTTCTAATGGAAGAGATGGCAATTTGGTTCTAAGGTTTTTCTAATGAACAGCTGTTTTCTACTCTTCCATTATATTTTTTTCTCCTAATGTTTTGGAACGAGTTCTTTCCATTATATTTTTTTCTCCTAATGTTTTGGAACGAGTTCTTTCCATTATATTTTTTTCTCTTAATGGTTCAGCAGCACAATGTTGAGTTCCTTGAGTGACATGGATTTTCGATTAGGAAGAATTTTGATTTTCAGTCGTCACTTTTCGTCAGTTAAACAGTGCAGCTGCAGGACAATCAAAATCAATGGAAAAATTATCTTCAGGTCTTCGTATTAACCGTGCTGGAGATGATGCTGCAGGTCTAGCAATCTCTGAAAAAATGCGTGGGCAGATTCGTGGTTTAGACATGGCTGCTAAAAATTCACAAGATGGTATCTCTTTAATCCAAACAGCTGAAGGTGCGTTAAACGAAACACACTCTATCCTTCAACGTATGCGTGAACTATCTGTACAAGCGTCAAACGATACTAACACAGGAGATGATCGTGCAGAAATTCAAAAAGAGATAGATCAACTTGTTGACGAAATTGACCGTATCGGTAACACAACAGAGTTCAACACGAAGAAATTACTTAACGGTCAAGCTGGAGTATCAGCAAGTGGACAATCTGGTGTTTACAATAATGCAATTGGTCAAGATATTACAATAAATGGAGTTGCATATAACGGAACGGGTGCTAATGCTGCAATTTCTAGTACCGATTTAAATGCTGCAATTTCTAGCATGACTGCTGGTGCAGATACACAATCAGGTGTTTACTCTGTAGTTGTTTCTAAAACAGCTACTCAAGCAACTCTAGGAGATGCACAAGACCTTAATGGTGCAGGTGCAGCTGCTCCAACGGCTACAGTTGCCCAAACAGGTGACTTAACAGTAAATGGAGTGAAAATTAATGTTGCATCTACGGATACTTATCAAGATGTAATTGATAAACTTAACAATGTATCAAGTCAAACTGGTATAACTGCTGCTGTAGGGTCAACTAGTGGAGGGCTTCAACTTACAACAACTGCGTATGGATCAGATGCAACAATTAGTGTAAGTGGAGCAGAGGCTTTATTAGAGGATTTAGGTTTACAAGCTGCAGCTTCTACAGGAACTGTTTTATCATCAGCCGGTACTGATGCAGTAGCAACAATTAATGGAACAGCTGCAGTTGCAGACGGAAATACATTAACTGCTACAAGTGGTGCTTCTGAAGGTCTGGTAATTAAATTAGATGGGTCTAAAATTAATCTAGATGCAGATGGTGGTGGAGATGATTCAGATTTCCAATTCAATGCTGTAGTTGATGCGTCTAATATTGTAAGTTTCCAAATCGGTGCAAACGAAAACCAAGATATGAATGTCTCTATTAGTGACATGAGAGCTTCTGCATTAAGTGTAGATAATATTGATGTTACTAGCACAGCTAGTGCTAAAGCAGCAATTACTACTATTGATGATGCTATTAAACAAGTATCTGGGGAGCGTTCTAAGTTAGGTGCTTACCAAAACCGATTAGAGCACACAATCAACAACTTAGGTACATCTTCTGAGAACTTAACAGCTGCGGAATCTCGTATCCGTGACGTAGACATGGCAAAAGAAATGATGAATCAAACGAAGAACTCAATTCTTTCTCAAGCTGCTCAAGCGATGCTTGCTCAAGCTAACCAACAGCCACAAGGAGTTCTACAACTTCTTCGTTAATTTTAGATTACCAAAAAGGGGATTGGGATTTTCCAATCCTCTTTATTCTTTGTTAGAGAGGCTTATGATGAGTATAATAAAAATCCTAAGTTTAATAGGAATAGTAGTGGAATTAATAGGAGTTTTTGTAATTGCCAAGGGTGATTTATTCAATAATGAGAAGAAGATTTTCAAAATTTTAAGAGGGTCGATGGGAAATCGGATGGTATCTAAGGACCCTGATGTTAATTTTCTACTTCGTGATATGATGCAAAGGGCATTTAATACAAAAATAGGGTTTTTTTGTTTACTTATAGGTGTAACGATACAACTTATAGCTTTGTTTTTAAGTTCCTAGAATGAATAATCGGGATCAGTTCATATAGGTCTAGGTTGTTGATAGGAGGAACTAATGGATAAAGAACAACAGGAGCGTAAACTGTTTCTTGATCACAGTATGAGTGGTGTAAGGAACAAAATCGCATCTTAGAAGAGATAGAAATGAAGCTACATGAAATGAAAAAGATAGCCCACTACGCTCTTGATCATGAACTTACCCCGCTAGAAATTGAGCAGTTGAATGGTCAAATGAAAGAATTGAAAAGCGAAGTCCATTCCTTAGAAAAGCAGTTACAATCTGTAGTCCATTAGAAAAAAGGATGTGTCTTTCATGGATATAGCGATAATGTCAATGGCACTTAGTCAAGGACAAGTACAACAACAAGCTTCTATGTCAGTAATGAAAATGGCAATGGGAGATGGAAAACAGCAAGGGGATGCACTTCAGAAGTTGATGAGTACAACTGATGCATCGGTAATACAACGTGTAGCTCAGCCACAACTAGGTGGTAACATTGATCTAAAAGGATAAGAAAACCATAGGAGTAACAGTTGAGGTTTCTCTTTTTCTTTTTGGGCAAATGGGGAAAGTGGACGGTGCCCCGAAAGTCCACCTAAATACAACAACTTAGGTACATAGAAACTCAAGTAGCAAAGATACATAAAGTAATAACTAGATATTCAGATATATATTATAATTATAGAACGTACGTTTGTTGTGAGAGCGCTTAATATTCAAGAAACAAACGATCTAAGCCTCTACTTCGATCATCGGAGTAGGGGCTATTTCTATTTTAGGAGGAGAAATCATTAATCAGTATATAATGAAATCTGTTGATCAATTGGAACTACTTGAAAGTGAAGTGGAAGTGAAGAAAAACCCTGCAAAGCGGGTGAACATCGTTAGTCTAAAGCTAGTTAAGGAATCTAGAATCTAGCCTATTGTACAAGGATCGCTGTGTTCGAAGCCCTGAAGATGGCTATCAATTATTGAAGCAGTTCTTAGGAGATATGATGGATATTCATACCGTGATGCTCGCACAGATAGATTAGAGATATCGGAAGTGGATGTAATATTGAATAACAGGTCTTACTATAACGAAATTTGATCAAGCAATCCACACCGTTTCTGGATAACGTGCTACACTAGGTGCATTTCAGATCGACTAGAAAAAGCAATGTCTCTAACAATGAATTCAGCTGAAAACCTAACATCTTTTGAATCTTATATCCGTGACGTAGACATGGGAAAAGAAATAATGGAGCAAACTAAGAAATCTATCCTTTCTCAAGTTGCTCAAGCTAATCAAAGACCACAAGGAGTTCTACAATTTCTTCGTTAATTTTACAAATAAAGACGCCTGTCCCCAGGTACGTTAAAGTTCTAAATTAAGCTCTGTTGAAAGAAATCTCTATGGTGCTACAATTTTAAAATCTTATCTCTACAATCATATATTTAAGAAGGGTTAATCTTTTTGTATGCAATTAATTATAGGGTGTAGAAAATGGGTGCGTTTTGAGGTATCTCTCATTTTTTACACCCTATAGTTGTAAGGTACATTGAATCGGCTACACTTAATTGGACAAAAAAATTAAGGTCGAGTAGCCTAACCGCCAAACTTGGTAATACTGCTTAATTGGTAAAATTGTACCCAGAAGGCGTATTGGTAGAACCATGAAAGAATATTTGCTAGTATCATATAATTATTTAATAATAGTCCTTTATAAATTGTTTATTAGAAATAAACACTAAAAAATAGTGAAATTTTACCGATAATAACCTTAGGTAGCATTCTAATCTGACACGTAGTGTTATGATTTTATATAAATTATTAATCTTTTCTATATTTTGCAAATCAACAGGATGTATCAAAGTTAATAGCATTTTATTTATTAGGTATGTGGTTTTGGGGGATTATCAGTGAGAATTAGACACAATATTTCTGCTTTAAACACTGAAAGTAGACTAGAGATACGAAATAAAAATATGAATAAAGCCTTGGAGAAGTTATCTTCAGGTTTAAGGATTAATCGTGCTGCGGATGATGCTGCAGGTCTTTCAATTTCGGAAAAAATGCGGGCGCAAATTCGTGGATTAGAGCAAGCCTCACGTAATATTCAAGATGGAATCTCTTTGATTCAGACCGCGGAAGGGGGACTGAATGAAGTCCATAGCCTTCTTCAGCGGGGAAGAGAACTTGCCATTCAAGCCGGGAACGATACGTTAACATCAAAAGATCGTGAAGCTTTGCAAAACGAGGTAAATGAAATTAAAACCGAAGTGGATCGGATCGCCAATACTACTGAGTTTAATACGAAGAAATTACTAAATATTAGTAGTGATACAAGTAGTGCGACAAACGGTTCAACAATCTTATCAGCAGATAAACAACTTGTTTTAGAATACCTACAAAAGGGCTGGTTGTCAGCGAGTGAGGATTTAGTTCAGAACGTGTTGGGTATTGGAGGGATGAACAAGAGCTTAAAAATTGTATTGGAAGATTCGATTGATGGAGCGGGGAATACAATGGCTAGTGTTCAATATCATGTAAGTGGGGTACCTGGAACGGGTTCGAATCTTGAACTTCATATTGATATGGCTGATTTTACAGGATCCTCTTATCCAGATGGAGGAGGATGGATCGCCAATGACCGAATCATCGCTCACGAGATGGTCCATGCAGCTATGGCAGCCAGTGTCAATGTTTCCACTGGAATGGAAACGTGGTTCATGGAGGGTCTTGCAGAAGCTGTGCATGGTGCTGATGAAAGATTGGATGCTTCATTAAGCGGAATGACCCCTACAACATTAGCTAATCTTTTATCCAATGGTTCTTGGGGAGGAACTTCCGACCACTATTCAGCTGCTTATGCAGCTGTTCGTTTTATGGATTTTATCATCAGAAACAACGGTGGTAGTGGTGTAAGAGATATTATTTCCTATATGGCAGCTGACACCTCTAGAACATTGAATGATGCTATTGCCAATAACACAGCTTTAAATGTAACAGGAGTCAATAGTTTAGCGGACTTTATGACAAAATTTCAAAATCCACTAAGCGGAATTGATTATATTAACAACATTCTTTGGCCGCGTTCTGGAAACGCAGATACAGGTTCTTTAATAGGGTCAGATAGCAGTACATTAGCCCCTACCTACAATAACATAGATATCGTAGATGAAACTCCTTATGGGACGGTTACAACGGATCCTTTATCTTCTTTTAATGAGATTTGGCCAGGTGGCACATCGGGTGGTTCTGTTTCTGTTTCGAATCTATCATTTCAAATAGGAGCCAACGCAAACCAAAACATTCATTTATCTCTTGTAGATGTTAGAAGCTCGTCACTTGGTATTTCCTCTGTGCAGCTTGACTTGGATGCAAATGATGCCATTACCAAATTTGACGAGGCGCTTGAAACCGTTTCGGAGTATCGTTCTTCTTTCGGTGCTTTGCAAAACCGACTTGAAAAAGCACTAAATGTAGCAGCTACTACTGAAGAAAACCTAACTGCGTCTGAATCACGAATCCGTGACGTAGACATGGCGAAAGAAATGATGGAACAAACTAAGAACTCTATCCTTTCTCAAGTTGCTCAAGCAATGTTGGCTCAAGCTAACCAACAACCACAAGGAGTTTTACAACTTCTTCATTAATATTAAATTATTTGAAAGGGACTCTAGTATTGCTAGGGTCTCTTTTTATATTCGGGAAGGGAAAGATAATAAGTGGATAATACGTTAATGAAACATTTAAAACGGTTAGAGATCTTTCACAATCAGTATATTGATCTTATAAAAAAATGATTTCAGTAGATGGGAAAAATATTTATTATGTTGATATTTATGCACAATAGCAGTGATACAAAGATCTATTAATATTCTAGATGGATTCTTTAAAATGATAAAAGACAGGAATTTAATTGCAGCAGCTCCTCTTTTGAGGCTTCAATTAGATAACTGTCTTAGATTTTATGCGGTTTTTATTGTAGAAAAGCCTCATGAATTTGCCTTAAAAGGTTAAGAGGGTGAACAAGTTAGAAGAATGAAAGATAGAAAAGGAAATAAATTGAAATTAGTCTAAAAAGAATACTCTACTTTTTGGGGGGAATGGGGAAAGTCGCTTGCGCCCTGAAAGTCCACTTTCTTGCAACAACCTCCGAACATAGAAACAAGTATCAAAAATACATAACCAGTAATAATTAGATATTCAGGTATATATTATAATTATAGAACGTACATTTGTTCTTGGAGCACTGGGTGTTCAAGAAACAAACGATCTAAGCTTCTACTTCGATCATCGAAGTAGGGGCTATTTACTCTTGTTTGAAACGATGCTGGTTGAAGGTAATCAGGGATCAGAATGGATTAGAGCTATTGCTGCTCATACAGAGAGTAGGAATGGCTAATAGAGATCATTTTTAAAAATGGTGAAATAGATTTGAAGATATAGTGAAAAAGTGAGAGCCATGAATGCAAAATAAAGCGTTTATGGCTCTTTTTCGTTCGGAGAGATACACATGAATGAACTGGTACAAGCATTTCAGCAGTGGCTCTTTGAGGAAGGAAGAGCTGCGAAAACGATTGAATCCTACGTTGGGGACGTGAAAGGTTTCCAATAGTATTTAGAAGGAAGGCGATTGAGTCCAATCAGCCGCTTTCTTGTTTTTCTTTTGTTCGTTATTAGCTTACATTTTCTGAACTCTAAATTTTGAGAGACAACATGTCATAGAAAAAATCTATTTTCATTAAACATCCCTCTCATCAATCCGATATAAAGAATAGAACAAATAACAGAGGAGTGTCGTGCATGTCTGTTGATAAAATTTCTTCACAGTCAACTCTTCACATCATTGATTCACTTAACAAAACTGTTGACAAAGTAAAGATAGAATTTAATGAAGAAACAATACAAGAGCAAACACCTAAAAAAGAAGAGGTTGAGAAAGTTGTGCAAAGTATGAACGACTTTATTCAGCCTTCAAGTACTCATATTAAATTTGAGCTTCATGAAAAATTAGAAGAATACTATGTAACGATTGTTGATAATGGAACAAATGAAGTAATTAGAGAAATTCCATCAAGGAAAATTCTGGATATTTATTCGGCTATGACAGATTTCATGGGCATTCTGTTTGATAAAAAAATATAGGCGGTGATTGAATATGGTGACACGTATTGGAGGACTTGCTAGTGGGATGGACATTGATACCCTCGTAAGTGATTTAATGAAAGCAGAACGAATTCCATTGGACAAATTAACACAGAAAAAGCAAACGCTAGAATGGCAGAGAGACGACTATCGATCGATGAATACATTATTAAAAGAACTCGATGATATGCTTTTTCTTAATAAAGATAGCATTGGTAGAGAAGCGACGTTTCTTAAGAAGTCCGTATCAAGTACAGATGATTCGAAGGTTACAGCACAAGCGATTAACGCACAAGCGAATTTCTCTACACAGATCAATGTGAAACGTCTTGCTACATCAGAATCCTGGAAGACAACAGGTAATGTGGTTAAAGACTTTAATAAGGTGACCAGTGACCTAAATTTAACCTTCAAGGTAACGGAACCGGGTGCATCTACTCCAAGAATGATAACCGATCCGAATAATCCAACACAAAAAATCGAAGAAGTCATCACAATTTCATTGAAAAAAGATGATACGATCGATGACGTCATCTCAAAAATCAATTCTTCCAGCCTTGGAATTTCAGCTATGAAGGAAAACGTATTAGTTAACAATAATGGAACACCTGATGATTATTCTGATGATATTTATGAGGAAACAATCGTTTTTACGAATCGAAATACAGGTGCAGGATCAAAAATTGAAATGACTAATAGCGCAACAAATGATTTTATGGCCAGTCTTGGCTTTTCATCTACTCCTGACGGCACTGAGTTTGTTTTATCGTCAGAAAATTCCGGTCAAGATGCCATTGTTGAAGTGAACGGTTTTGAAATGAAAAAAACATCGAACTCTTTTACAATTAATGGAGTTGAATATACAGCCAAAGCGGTTACAACCTCCGCTGTCACCGTGTCTTCAACAACAGATGTTGATAGTATCTTAGATACAATTGTGAAGTTCGTAGACAAATATAATGAAGTGATCGAGAAAATCAATGGAAAGCTAACAGAAGAAAGATATCGGGATTACCAACCATTAACGGAAGAACAAAAAAAGGCAATGGATGAAAAAACGATCGAGCTTTGGGAAGAAAAAGCCAAAAGCGGATTGTTGAAAAATGATTCTGTTCTTTCAAGTAGCTTAAGTAAAATGAGAGTGGACCTGTACTCGCCGGTAACCAATTCTGAAATTGTAAATGGTTTTAGTATGCTATCTGAAATCGGCATTACAACTACTAGCTATAGTGAACGTGGAAAGTTAACAATTGATGAAGATGTTTTGCGTGAGAAAATTCAAGAAAACCCCACAGCAATTTATAAGCTTTTTAATGCTGGTGGAGGAACAGATGATTCAACGGAAATCACAGGATTAGCGAAAAGACTTCGTACAACAATTGACAACACAATAGAAAGCATTGAAGAAAAGGCCGGTAATACTTCTCAAACGAATCAACAGTTTGTGCTTGGTAAAAATCTCATTTCAGTAGACAAACAAATTGATCGCTTTCAAGATCGATTAATGCAAATAGAAGACCGTTACTGGCGTCAGTTCACAGCAATGGAAAAGGCAATTCAACAATCAAATCAACAATCAATGTATTTAATGCAGCAATTTGGAATGCAATAAAAAGGAGTGTCCTACATGGCAATGAATAACCCTTATGCAGCATATCAGCAAAATTCAGTTTCAACAGCCTCTCCAGGAGAATTAACATTAATGCTATACAACGGATGTCTTAAATTTATCAAACAGGCAGCCCTGGCGATTGACACATCCAATATAGAAGAGAAGAATACGAATCTCATTAAAGCACAAAAAATCATTTCCGAATTAATGGTCACATTAAATATGGATCAGGAAATCTCAAAAAGTATGATGGTAATGTATGAATATATAAACCATCGTCTCATTGAAGCCAATACCAAGAGTGATAAAGAAATTTTAAAAGAGGTAGAGGGGTATGTGACTGAGTTTCGTGACACTTGGAAACAAGTTGTTCAATTCTCACGTCAGCAACAACATGGTCAGGGTGGACAAGCGTAGTGACTAGCATGCTACATGTTCATGCACTAACAAAGGAACTTTTTGATTTGGTTTCAAAACCATTAGTGAAAGAAGAGAGAGAGGAAAGAATAAACGCGATTACATCAATCCTTGATAAGAGAGAACAATTATTAGCTGATGTTCAACCACCTTTCTCACAAAATGACGAAAAAATGTTTGAGCAAATCATGGAATGGAATGAGAAAATCAACAAAACGTTTTTAACCATCAAACGAGATATACAAACTGATTTAACTCAGGTGAAAAAATCCAAACAGTCTCAACAACAATATGTAAATCCATATGCAAACATCCCAACTAAAGATGGCATGTTCTACGACAAAAGAAAATAGGTGAAAAAATTGCTAACCATATCAAGCAACCATTATGAGATGATTCATTTTTATAACAACCTTTTAAATACAATTGAAGAAGGTTTTGAATACGTTGTTAGTAGTTTTACAAACCTTGAATTAACAGGTGGAGACCGTATTTTTAAAGATATTTTAGCTGCCTTCTATCATGTAGATTCTACTCATAAGGCACTTCATGCTGTATTACAGGAAGAACGTGAGCTTGTTGAAGAGATGGAAAAATTTAATGAAGTGATTTTAGCTTTAGATGAAGAGTCATCGATTTTTTCATCATTAGACACTCATCAAGATTTTGTCAAAAATCAATTGTTTCCTGCGTACTTAGCCTGGAAAGAGTCTATACAAAAGCAATTGGAACCATACATTACCCATTAAAAAACTCGCCAACTGGCGAGTTTTTTTACATTTTAATTGCAGAAACATCATATATTATTTATGTCTCCTTCACAAACTTTACCCAAACCTACAAACTTCTACAAATTATTTCAAAAATTCACAAATTTTTTTCGAGTTTATGCAGGAGATAAGCAGGGTAGTATAGAATTAGTAATACATAGCTTTATCAAAAAGGAGGAGTTCAATCATGAGATATAACGTCAGAGGGGAAAACATTGAAATAACTCCAGCATTAAGAGAGTATGCAGAAAAGAAAATTGGTAAGCTTGAGAGATACTTTGAAGAATCTGTCGACGCCAATGTGAACATCAACTTAAAGTACTATAATGAAAAAGAATCTAAAATTGAAGTGACCATTCCAATGACAGATCTTGTGTTACGTGCCGAGGAAAATCATCAGGACATGTACGCAGCCATTGATCTTGTTGTTAATAAATTAGAACGTCAAATTCGTAAACATAAAACAAAAGTAAACCGCAAGCTTCGCGAGCAAGGTGCTCCTAAGTTTGTTTTCAGTAATTATCAGCCTGAAGAAAACATTCAGGAGGAAGTAGACGAACAAGATGAAGTAGTTCGTACGAAGCGCTTTAATCTTAAGCCAATGGACAGTGAAGAAGCCATTCTTCAAATGGACATGTTAGGTCACAGTTTCTTCGTTTATACAGATGCGAAAACAAATAAAACAAATGTTGTTTATAAAAGAAAAGATGGAAAATATGGCTTAATTGAGCCACACGTTTGATTGGAGCAGCGCCTATAGGGCGCTGTTTTCGTATCTGAAGGAGGATTTTTAAATTGACAAAGCCTAAGGTTTTAGTGATTGGCAGTATGAATATGGATCTTGTTACACAAACAAATAAGGTTCCAAAAGTCGGTGATACGGTATTGGGGACTTCTTTTTTTACTATTCCTGGTGGAAAGGGTGCCAACCAAGCTGTTGCAGCTTCAAAGCTTGGAGCGAATGTTACAATGCTAGGGTGTGTTGGTGACGATGCTTTTGGTCAGGAACTTAAGCAAAACCTATCAGATCAGGGTGTTACAATCGATTATATAAAAACAATACCTAATACGTCATCCGGAATTGCTTCTATTACACTATCACAAGGTGATAACAGCATTATTGTTGTTCCAGGTGCTAACCAGGAACTTACCCCTGATATGGTTAGAGAGAATGAGAAGATCATTGCAGATTCAGATATTATTCTGTTACAACTCGAAATTCCTCTTGAAAGCGTAAAGACATCAATGGAATTAGCCATCAAACATAATGTGCCAGTTGTTCTAAACCCAGCACCAATTCAATCATTACCAAAGGATTTACTGCTTCAAGCTACATACATAACACCAAATGAACACGAACAAAAAACACTCATATTAAATGATGAGCTGACATCAGAAGAGAAAGAGCTAATCAAACAAAAATGCATTGTTACTCAAGGATCTCAAGGAGTTCTTCTCTATCAAAACACAGAAGAATTAATCCCTGGATATAAAGTGAAAGCCGTAGATTCTACAGGAGCAGGAGACACCTTCAACGGGGCACTTGCTGTTTCTCTAAGTAAAGGAATTGCGTTAAAAGAAGCATGTCAATTCGCCAATGCTGCAGCTGCTCTTTCTGTAACAAAGCTAGGTGCTCAATCAGGTATGCCTTCATTAGAAGAAGTAGAAAAATTCATGGCTCAAGTATGATTAGCTGTTAGATAAATATCTGTTGTTCTATATTCTCGCAACTATGTTAAGATTTAGTAAATTCGCTTGTATATCATAAAATCATATAGAGCTTACATGTATATTTCGATATAATGGGAGTGTTATTAGAAAAGGAGGGGGAATCATGGATAACGAAACAATGTTGAAAGAGGTCCTCCATGCATTGAAAAAACATGAAGATCGTATGGATCAAAATTTTAAAAAGATAGATGAAAGATTTGAGAAAATTGAAGAAAGACTAGACAAGATGGAAGGGCGATTAGATAGAATAGAGAAGAAAATGGATGGCGTTTTGAAATAACAGAAACCCAACAACAAAGGTGACTTTATTTCTGTCAAAACGTACAACATGAAAAAAGCTACCTGAAATTAATTCAATCGTAAGTAGCTGAGGCCCTAATCTTCTCGTAAACCTCCCATATCTCCAAATATCGATGTCCATCCAATGAACAAACATTCATAAAAATTCTAAACTTACTAAGATCTTTAGTAAGTTTTTTTACTGCTTCTTAAATCGACAAACTTCGAATCGTGCCTGTCACCACCCGAAGTTCTACCGACAAAATTCGGTAAGTGACAGGCACCCCAAAACCCCTTCCCACCCCCAACTCCAAACCAAGTCACCCGCCTGTTGCCCCACCACCCCAACTAGTGCTAAAATAAGGAATAGACGAAACTTACATAAAAGCAATTTCACTCTAAACACAGAGGAGCGTATTAGATGCTTGGAATTTTGAATAAGGTGTTTGATTTTAATAAGCGTGCGTTAAATCGTTATGAGAAGATGGCTGATCAGATTGATGCGCTTAGCGGTCAGATGGGTGGCTTATCTGATGAGCAATTAAAGGCTAAAACAGAAGAGTTTAAAGGTCGTGTAGCGAATGGTGAATCGCTAGATAATCTATTAATAGAAGCATTTGCTGTTGTTCGTGAAGCAGCGAAGCGTGTGTTGGGGCTATACCCGTACAAGGTTCAGTTAATGGGGGGTATTTCTTTACATGAAGGGAATATTTCTGAGATGAAAACAGGGGAAGGTAAAACATTAACTTCCACAATGCCTGTTTATTTAAACGCGCTTTCTGGTGAAGGTGTGCATGTTGTCACGGTCAATGAATACTTAGCTAGTCGTGACGCAAATGAAATGGGTCAATTATATGAATTCCTAGGCTTAACAGTAGGTCTTAACTTAAATTCTTTAGATAAAGATGAAAAGCGTGAAGCGTATGCTGCAGACATTACCTATTCAACAAACAATGAACTAGGTTTTGATTATTTACGTGATAACATGGTTCTTTATCGTGAACAAATGGTACAGCGTCCGCTTAACTTTGCCGTAATCGATGAGGTTGACTCGATCTTAGTCGATGAAGCGAGAACTCCATTAATTATTTCGGGACAAGCGGCTAAATCTACGAAGCTTTACATTCAAGCAAACGGCTTTGTTCGTCAGCTTAAACAAGAGGACGATTTCACATATGATGTGAAAACAAAGGCTGTTCAATTAACAGAAGAAGGTATGACAAAGGCAGAAAAAGCGTTTGGCATTGAAAATCTTTTCGATATTTCACATGTGGCATTACTTCACCACATTAACCAAGCACTAAAAGCACAGTTTGTTATGCAAAACGATGTTGATTACGTGGTGGACGAAGGACAAGTTGTGATCGTTGACTCGTTCACAGGTCGTTTAATGAAGGGACGCCGTTACAGTGACGGTCTTCACCAAGCGATTGAAGCAAAAGAAGGTCTTGAAATTCAAAACGAAAGCATGACACTTGCCACGATTACGTTCCAAAACTACTTCCGTATGTACAAAAAACTGTCTGGTATGACAGGTACAGCGAAAACGGAAGAAGAAGAGTTCCGTAATATTTACAACATGCAGGTTGTTGCGATTCCAACAAACAAACCGATTGCTCGTGATGACAGAGCCGATTTAGTTTACCGTTCAATGGAAGGGAAATTCCGTGCGGTTGTTGAGGAAGTAAAACAACGTTATGACTTAGGTCAGCCTGTACTTGTTGGTACAGTTGCCGTTGAAACGTCTGAATTAATTTCTCAGCTTCTTAAGAAAAAAGGTGTTCCGCATCATGTCTTGAATGCGAAAAATCATGAAAAAGAAGCAGAAATTATCGAGAATGCCGGTCAACGTGGTGCTGTTACGATCGCGACAAATATGGCTGGTCGTGGTACGGATATCAAGCTTGGCGAAGGTGTTCGTGAAGCTGGCGGGTTAGCCGTTATCGGTACGGAACGTCACGAATCTCGTCGTATTGATAACCAGCTTCGTGGACGTTCTGGTCGTCAAGGAGATCCTGGTATCACTCAATTCTATCTTTCAATGGAAGATGAATTAATGCGCCGTTTTGGCTCAGAAAACATGATGAACATGATGGATCGCCTTGGTATGGACGATACCCAGCCAATTCAAAGTAAAATCGTTTCACGTGCGGTTGAATCTGCACAAAAACGTGTTGAAGGAAATAACTTTGATGCGCGTAAACAGCTTTTACAATATGACGATGTTCTTCGTCAGCAGCGTGAAGTTATTTACAAGCAACGCTTTGAAGTTCTTGATTCTGACAACCTCCGTGAAATTGTTGAAAAAATGCTAAAATCAACGATCGAACGTGCGGTTGGCATGTATACTCCTAAGGAGGAAGTAGAAGAAGATTGGAACCTAGAAGGCATCATCGACTATATGAATGCAAACATTCTTACAGAAGATGAGCTTGCTGTTTCGGATCTTCGACGTAAAGATCCTGAGGAAATGGCCGAGTTGATCTATAAAAAAGCACTAGTACACTACGATGCGAAGGAAGCAGACTTTGGCGAAGAGCAAATGCGTGAATTCGAAAAGGTTATTCTTCTTCGTGCAGTTGATACAAAATGGATGGATCACATCGATGCGATGGATCAGCTTCGTCAAGGTATTCATTTACGTGCATACGGACAAAACGATCCTTTACGCGAATACCAAATGGAAGGCTTCGCTATGTTTGAAAACATGATCGCCTCAATCGAAGAAGATGTTGCGAAGTACATCATGAAGGCACAAATCCGCAACAACCTTGAGCGTCAAGAGGTTGCAAAAGGTCAAACTGCTGTTCACGCGAAAGAAGGCGATGAGCCAGTTAAGAAAAAACCAACTCGTAAAGTTGTGGAAATTGGCCGTAATGATGCATGTATTTGCGGCAGCGGAAAGAAATACAAAAACTGCTGCGGTCAATAATAACTAGCGTTTACCTATCGAAACGTATATAATAGAACATTATCAAAGAGAGAGGTGCACCCACCTCTCTCTTGTTTGCGAATAAAGATTAGAACTTTTTCAATATAAATTTATAAATGGAGTGACTTTCATGGAATTAGTAGAAATTCGTCAAGAGCTCGAAAAAACAGCTAAACGTTTAGCGGACTTTAGGGGGTCTCTTTGACCTCGATATAAAAGAAGCACGAATTCAACAGCTTGAAGCACAAATGACAGCACCAGATTTCTGGGATAATCAAAACGCTGCACAAGCTGTAATCAATGAAACAAATGCACTAAAAGAAATGGTGGATCAATTCCACGAACTGAACGAATCATATGAAAATCTTCAATTAACATATGAACTTGTTAAAGAGGAAGATGATGAAGATTTACGTGAAGAACTAGTGACTGAAATAAAAGATTTAGTCTCAAAGCTAAATGACTTTGAACTTCAGTTGCTATTAAGTGAACAACACGACAAAAACAACGCAATCCTTGAGCTTCACCCAGGCGCAGGTGGTACAGAGTCTCAGGACTGGGGCTCCATGTTACTTCGTATGTACACACGCTGGGCAGAGAAAAAAGGCTTCAAAGTTGAAACTCTTGATTACTTACCTGGTGATGAAGCAGGTATTAAGAGTGTTACACTTTTAATCAAAGGCCACAACGCATACGGCTATTTGAAAGCTGAAAAAGGTGTACACCGCCTAGTTCGTATTTCTCCTTTCGATTCTTCAGGCCGTCGTCATACTTCGTTCGTTTCTTGTGAAGTTATGCCTGAATTCAATGAAGAAATCGACATCGAAATTCGTACGGAAGATTTGAAAATTGATACGTACCGTGCAAGTGGTGCCGGCGGTCAGCATATCAATACGACTGACTCAGCTGTTCGTATTACCCACACACCAACAAACATCGTTGTAACTTGTCAAACGGAACGTTCGCAAATTAAAAACCGTGAACGCGCCATGAAAATGCTTCAAGCAAAGCTGTATCAAAAGCGTATTGAAGAGCAAGAAGCAGAGCTTGCGGAAATCCGTGGTGAGCAAAAGGATATCGGTTGGGGAAGCCAAATTCGTTCTTATGTTTTCCACCCGTATTCAATGGTTAAAGATCACCGTACAAACACAGAGATCGGAAACGTTCATGCTGTAATGGACGGCGAGCTTGACCCGTTTATTGACGCGTATTTACGTTCGAAGATTCAGTAATATAGAAATGAAAATCGCTCAGAGTTTGACTGTTCCTTTTTATAAAGGAGTAGTCAGTTCTGGGCTTTTTTTCTTTATCATAATTGTTGATTTACATTTATTTGAGTGAGTGATACTAGATAATGCGGCAGAAAGAAAGTTTAACTTTAAAAGAGACTCACTAAAAAAGACTATTAGAAAACAAAATCATATTTGTAGTTTTATGAAGACCGAAACCATCAGCCGAAGCATACGAAATGTACTTCATAATTTGGATGAAGACCAAAACGAGCATTCTCGCAAGCCATATGTACTTCATAAAGGTGATGAAGACCAAAATAAGCAATTCGAGCAAGCAACATGTACTTCATAAAGTGGATGAAGACCAAAACGAGCAATCCTCGCAGGCCAAATGTACTTCATAAAGGAGATGAAGACCAAAATCAGCAATCCGAGCAAGTGAAATGTACTTCATAAAGTGGATGAAGACCAAAACGAGCAATCCTCGCAAGCCAAATGTACTTCATAAGGGGAATGAAGACCACAACCAGCTGCCCGAGCAAGCGAAATGTACTTCATAAGTGAGATGAAGACCAAAATCAGCAGTCCGCGCAAGCGAAATGTACTTCATAAGTGAGATGAAGACCAAAATCAGCAGTCCGAGTAAGCGAAATGTACTTCATAAATGAGATGAAGACTAAAACCAAAACCAAAACCACCAGTCCAAGCAAACAAAATGTACCTCATACCCACAGCAATACCAACTCGCCCCACACAAAAACACCCACTCCCCCATAATTTCCCCCACAATAGCAAACACTAAAAAAACTCCCCACCAACACTTGATTTCTTTACCTCGTTACCACGTTATTTAGGTGTTATTCACAGATAAAATCACGGGTGCTATACTCATCTAGGGCAAGAATAGCTTTAGTGAAAAAGGAGGGTAACAAAGCGATGAATATGCGCAAAAGAAATGATACATATAATCCTACATTAGAAAAAGTACTTGAGTACGTCTACATACTAGTTGGCTCATCGTTTGTTGCAATTGGCTTTAATTTATTTTTACTACCAAACCGGGTTGCATCAGGTGGTGTGAGTGGAATTAGTACGATCCTTGATGCAACGTTTGGTTTTGAGCCGGCTTATGTTCAGTGGGCGTTTAACATACCCCTATTTATTGCCGGAGTTATTTTACTAGGAAAGCAATTTGGGATCAAAACACTAATCGGTACAATTTTTGTCCCACTAGTCGTTTACCTAACAAGAAACTGGGAGCCCGCAACAATGGATCCTCTGTTAGGATCTCTTTTCGGTGGTATTTGTATAGGACTTGGTCTTGGCATTGTGTTCCGTGGCAAAGCTTCAACGGGCGGAACCGATCTAGCTGCACAAATTATTCATAAATACACAGGGCTTTCACTTGGAACTTGTGTCGCGCTCCTTGATGGCTTAATCGTTCTAGCAGCTGCATTTGTATTTGATATTGAAAGAGGACTTTATGCTTTAGTAGGCTTATATGTCACGAGCAAAACGATTGATATTGTGCAAATTGGCCTCGGACGTTCAAAGATGACAATGATCATTACAAACAAGCAAACAGAGGTTCAGGATGCCATTCTAAACGAAATCGATCGTGGCGTTACTAGACTTGCGGCACATGGCGGGTTCACAAATAATGAGAGACCAGTCCTCATGTGTGTTGTGGATCAAACGGAATTCACAAAATTGAAACAACTGGTGCGAAGTATCGATCCGCACGCGTTCGTGACAGTTACGGATGCTTCTGAGGTGCTTGGTGAAGGTTTCAAAAGAGTGTAGTTAGGTTATAATAATCCTTGAATTGACTCTTTTTACATAATTGAATTCGATGCAAGGAGGAATACCTTTGAAAACGAAATTATTCGCCTTATTATTAGGGTCTGTGTTTGTTTTATCAGCATGTGGTGGAGAAGAAGCGCCTGCTGATGAAGCGGCGGATACAACTGAGGGGACAGCAGAAACAGCGAGCGGAGATGCAGAAGAAATTTTTCAAAAAAGCTGTATCGGCTGTCATGGTCGTGAACTTGAAGGTGGAGCAGGTCCGAATTTAACGGAGGTTGGCTCGAAATATAGCCAAGATGAAATTGCGAGCATCATCATTAATGGTCAAGGAAGCATGCCAAAGGGAATTTTAAATGAAGCAGATGCTGAAGTTGTGGCAGCTTGGTTAGCTGAAAAGAAATAAGTGTAAGGGATAGCCTAAATGGTTATCCTTTTTTTAGTAGGTAAGAAAGTATAAAATTTTGTACGTAGTTTTAGTGTCTACCAAGGCGCTTGGGCTTTTCTTAATAGGTAGCATACATTTTTGGTGATTTTGTCATATTTTGTAGTATACTAAATTTTAAGAAATTTTCACCAAGGAGACAAGAATGAATATATACCATGATACAACCATTATCAATCCTTTGTTGGTAGCGCTGTCTAAATTTAGATGGGTTCTTTATATCATCAGTGCCTTTATCCTTTTCGCAGCCGATAAAGCCCCTTACGGTAGATTTGTTGTTGTACTGTTAATGCTAGTGATGATTCTCCTCGGCTTAATTTATAAAAATCTGATTGTTTTACTTATGCAAAGTGGACTTGTCACGTTAGCAAGGTATCTTTTAGCGCCTGATAGTATCCCTTATATTGACTCTTATTTTTTAGTGTGGGTCTATTATTTTATTGTCGGCGCAGCGATTTCCGTTCTAGTATCAAACTACATTCGCCAACAGCAGATAAATGTTGAGTTAGCAGCGTCCTTTTCAAGATTGCTGGACTCTCGTGACCCATATACTGCGATGCATTCAGAAAATGTAGCAAATTATGCGAAAATCATCGCAGAAGAATTAGGTTTATCCAAACAAAAAGTAAAAAGTGTTTATCTCGGTGGCTTACTGCATGATATCGGGAAAATTTCAATCCCAGAAGCTATCTTAAATAAAAAAGAAAAGCTCTCAGATGATGAGTTTACAGCAATAAAAGCTCATCCAAACGTTGGCTACAACACACTTAAAAATTTATCAAATTATAAAAATACAGGCATACTGGATATCATTTTACATCATCATGAAAGATATGACGGCAAGGGTTACCCTAATGGCTTAAAAGGTGATGAAATTCCTTACCTTGCACGGATTGCTGCAGTTGCTGACGCTTTTGATGCGATGACAACGAGCAGAGTGTACAGAGGGAAGAAAAATATTGAAGCAGCACTAGCTGAAATACAGAAAAGCAAAGGAACACAATTTGATCCAGCAATTGCTGATGCCTTTATTAAAGTAGTTGAAAAAAATAAACATAGTCTCATTAAAAAGAAACACTGAAGATATTTTTAGTGTTTTTTTCTTGTTACTTTATTCCAACCTACCCCAAAAAACTATCTATATTACAACGTTTCGACACCTATTAACAGACATGAAATGAAAATGTAATATAATTTAGTCTATTCTTGACGAAAATTGATGTTATAATAAATTTTGTAGTTTTAGAGACAAGGAATCACTATGTCTACTTTATCGACAATTAACGACAAAAAGTGACATAGACTCAAAAAAACAACTTTAGGTGGTTTATTATGATAGAAATGTCCGAAGTGTATAAAACGTATCCAAACGGTGTGTTAGCCGTTAATGGAATCGATATAATGATCAACCAAGGTGAGTTTGTGTATGTTGTTGGACCAAGTGGTGCAGGTAAATCAACGTTTATCAAAATGATGTACCGTGAGGAAAAGCCTTCAAGCGGAAAAATCATTATTAACGGAATGGATTTATCTAAGCTTAAGGAAAACAAGGTCCCTTTATTAAGACGTAATATCGGCGTCGTTTTCCAGGACTTTAAACTTTTGCCGAAGCTAACAGTCTTTGAAAATGTAGCATTTGCCTTAGAAGTGATTGGTGAAAACCCTAAAAATATTAAAAAGAGAGTACTAGATGTACTAGATTTAGTTCAATTGAAACACAAAGCGAGATTTTTCCCAAATGAATTATCAGGTGGGGAGCAGCAACGTGTGTCGATTGCGCGTTCAATTGTGAACAACCCGGCTGTTATGATTGCCGATGAGCCAACGGGTAACCTTGACCCTGATACATCATGGGAAATCATGCATTTGTTTGAAGAAATCAATGATCGTGGAACAACGATTGTGATGGCTACACATAACAAAGAGATCGTGAACACGTTAAAAAAGCGTGTCATCGCAATCGAGGATGGTAGGATTGTGCGTGACGAAGCAAGAGGGGAGTATGGTATTTATGACTAATTCTCTTGGCCGTCATATTCGTGAAAGCTTAAAGAGTTTAGCAAGAAATACATGGATGACATTTGCATCGATCAGTGCGGTGACTGTGACGCTGATCTTAGTCGGAACATTCCTAGTCATCATGATGAATCTTAACCATGTAGCATCGAATCTTGAAAAAGATGTTGAGATTCGTGTATTGATCGATGTAACAGCAGATGAAGCAGCGCAAAATGCTCTTAAGAGTGAGATCGAAAAAATAGAACAAGTTGATACCGTTGTATTCTCTCCTAAGGAAAAAGAGTTAGAAAATCTCGTTGAAAGCTTAGGAGAAGAAGGAAAGTCATTCCAACTTTTTGAACAAAATAACCCGTTAAATGACGTGTTTATTGTCAAAGCGAAGGATCCAAATGATACGAGTGCATTAGCCGAGAAGATTACGAAATTAGATAATGCTTCTAAGGTTAGATACGGCCAAGATCAGGTAGAAAAATTATTTGATGTGATTTCAATCTCTCGTAACATCGGGATTGGCTTAATCATCGGTTTAATCTTTACAGCCATGTTCTTAATTTCTAATACGATTAAAATTACAATCGTTGCTCGTCGACATGAAATTGAGATTATGAGACTTGTAGGGGCAACAAACGGATTTATTCGTTGGCCGTTCTTTCTGGAAGGTTTATTCTTAGGTGTATTTGGTGCAGTGGTTCCGATTATTTTAATTGGCGTTGTTTATAAATCTCTGTACACATGGGCGATTCCTAAGCTTCAAGGATCATTTGTTGAGTTATTACCGTCAAGTCCATTCCTTTTCCAAATATCAGCTCTTTTATTGTTCATCGGTGCGTTAATTGGAATTTGGGGAAGTTTAATGTCTGTTCGTAAGTTCTTAAAAGTGTAAGCTAGCAATATTTTTATTGCTAGTTTACTAGTTTTTACATAACGTTGGGGAGGAAACAAGATGAATCGAAAACTAATGACGTTTAGCTTGGCTGCTGTTTTAGGGACAAGCACATTATTACTGCCTAATCACCACCTTGGCTTCGCTCAAACGTTACAGGAAAAGAAGCAGGAAATAGAGAAAAAACAATCAGACGTATCATCTGATCTTGATCAAAAGGAAAGTGAAATCTCCGAGCTTAAAGATCAAGAAGCAAAATTAGATGAAGAAATCAAAAAAATTGACACGCAATTTGCTGAAACGAACGGGAAAATTCGTGAACAAGAGGCTAGTATTGAAGAGTCTAGAAAGCAAATTGAAGAACTAAAAGTAGAGATTGAAGAAGTAAAAGCTCGTATTGCTGAACGTAATAAGCTTTTAGAAGATCGTGCTCGCACGCTACAACAATCTGGCGGTATGATTAGTTATTTAGATGTGCTCCTAGGTGCTCAAAGCTTTGGAGATTTTGTTGGTCGTGTTAATGCGGTTACAACAATTGTAGAAGCAGATCGTGAAATTATTAAAGCACATGAAGCAGACAAGCAAACGCTAGAGCAAGCAGAGGCAGATCTAAATAATAAACTAATAGAACTTGAAAATGCTTTAACAGAATTAGAAACTCTTAAACAGCAATTAGCTGGTCAAAAGAAGAAAAAAGAAGAGTTAATGGCTCAAGTTCAAGTTCAGCATGATGAAGCCATTCATGAAATGCATGAATTAGAAGATGAAGCAGCATTTTTAGAAGAGCAAAAGACAGCAATTGAAGCTGAAGAAAAGCGTCAGCGTGAAGCAGCAGCCGCGGAAGCTAAACGAAAAGCAGAGGCAGCAGCAGCTAAAAAATCAAGCTCAGGTTCTTCTGGCTCAAGTAATAATTCATCTTCACAAACACCAGCTGTAACAAGTGGAAGCTTTATGTGGCCTGCATCTGGTTCCTTCACATCAGGATATGGCTACCGTATACACCCTGTAACAGGTGGTAAGAAGTTGCACTCTGGTATTGATATTGCCAACAGTGCAGATGTTCCGATTGTCGCTGCAGCAGGAGGTACAGTAATTCGTGCCAACTATTCTAGCAGTTACGGAAATGTAGTGTACATTTCTCATAAAATTAATGGACAAGTGTACACAACTGTCTATGCGCACATGGAACAATTCTATGTGAAATCAGGACAATCTGTTTCAAAAGGTCAGCAAATTGGCATCATGGGAAATACAGGTCGTTCAACAGGACAGCATTTACACTTTGAAATTCATAAAGGGCCATGGAACGGATCTTCAAGCTCTGTCAATCCATTGGACTATTTACCATAACATTACCCAGAAAGAAAGCCTCTAAAACATCGTATGTTTTAGAGGCTTTTCGTTTTAACCTCGTTTATCTATTGTCCTGTTGTCTAACTTTCGTTTTTTTATTTACATGATATGACCAAGCTTTACATATAATAGGAAAAGTCTACTTACAAAATGATTTACATAAACCTGGCTATATTGGCATGAGGAGGTAAAGGATGAATCAGAAAATCACAGCATTTTTACTAGCACTTGGCGTACTCGTTGGCGCAGGTGGAATGTTTGTAGGATTAGAGCTTACAGAAGATCCAGCACCTAAGGAAGCTGAAGCCATCCCAACCTTTGGGAATGTGTTTCAATCTGAAGAAGAACAAGCATCTGAAATTGAAGGGTTTGATAAGTTTAAGCAAGCTCTTGAGTTAATCTCAACAAAATATGTTGAGGATGTTGATGAAGAAGAGCTATTAGAAGGCGCGATTCAGGGTATGCTTTCAACGCTTGAAGATCCATACTCTGTATATATGGACAAAGAAACAGCAGCACAGTTTTCACAATCACTTGATTCCTCCTTTGAGGGAATTGGTGCTGAGGTTGGTATGCAAGAAGGTAGAGTAACGATTGTTTCTCCATTTAAAGGCTCTCCTGCTGAAAAAGCAGGTCTTCAGCCAAACGATCAAATCGTGAGCATTGATGGAGAAAATGTTGAAGGCCTTGATTTACACGAAACGGTGTTAAAAATTCGTGGAAAAAAAGGAACAAAAGTCGCGATTGAGGTTGTTCGTCCGAACACAAGAGAAAAATTAACATTTGATGTTGTTCGTGATGAAATTCCGTTAGAAACTGTGTTCGGTTCAACAAAGGATTATCAAGGGAAAAAGGTTGGGTACATTCAAATTACTTCTTTCTCTGAAAACACAGCAAAGGATTTTAAAGAAACATTAACAAAGCTAGAGAAGGACAATATTGAAGGACTTGTGTTAGATGTTCGTGGAAATCCTGGAGGCTACTTACAAAGTGTTGAAGAAATTTTGAAAGAGTTTGTAACGAAGGATCATCCTTATATCCAAATTCAAGAACGCAATGGAGATAAAAAGCGTTATTTCTCTACACTTTCTGAGAAAAAAGATTATCCTGTTTCGGTGTTAATTGATAAAGGAAGTGCTTCTGCTTCTGAAATTTTAGCAGGTGCGTTAAAAGAAGCATCAGGATATGATATTGTTGGTGTGACCTCGTTCGGTAAAGGAACGGTTCAACAGGCTGTTCCAATGGGAGATGGCAGCAATATCAAGTTAACTCTCTACAAATGGTTAACACCTGAAGGCAATTGGATTCACAAAAAGGGTGTGGAGCCAACGATTAAGGTTGAACAGCCGGCACTATATCAAGCAAGCCCTTTACAAATCGAAAAGGCGTTAACGTTTGATATGAACAATGACCAAATTAAAACTGCACAGCTTGCTTTAAAAGGTTTAGGCTTTGAACCTGGAAGAGAGGACGGCTACTTTAGTAAAGCAACAGAAAATGCCGTAAAAGCTTTCCAGCAAACAAATGAGCTCCCGATCAGCGGGAAAATTGACTTGCAAACAGCAGACACTCTAAACCAAAAGGTAGTAGAGCTGCGAGGAAAAGAAGACAACGATGTTCAGTTAAAAATGGCAATTAAATCGTTGTTTAAATAAACGTTTAATTAATCAGGGCTAACACCATGTTAGCCCTGATTTTTTGTATTAGTGCTGGCAACAAGCCAAGCTTTTCTGCCAATAAGGACGAAAAAAAGCCTCTATGTTCGTACCTATATAATATATCGGTGAAACTTAGGAGGTTAACCATGAGAAATTCCAGTTTACAAAAGGAGCAGGTGTATCAGGAGTTTTTAACTGAGTTGATGGAAAGCAGTTCTGAACATAAGTTTCACACTAGCCCTAGTAAGCCTGTTCGGTTATTTAGTATGTATATTGCCAACTATACAAGCATCAAAAAAATACAGCAGATTGATCAAGAATGTGTGAAAGCATTTTTTTCCTATCTCTTAAAAAATCATAAGCGACTTTCGCTATCTCTTTCAGATATAAAAAAATCGATTAAAACGATTGTTCTTATTTTAGGAATTGAGGAAGATGAGTGTTTTAGTGATTTTTCACTTTCTAACATGTGTATTTGGAACAACTTAAAATAAGAATACTAAATTTTCCACCGAGATGTTAAAATATGATTAACCTAATAGAAACAGTAAGGTGGGATTCTGTTTTGATCGATGATTGGTTACTAGAGTTGCTATGGGCAGCCGGTCGCTTCTTTATCCATCCGCTCTTTTATCTTTTTTTCCTTTTCACATTTGCCTATGGCTATCTTCGTGTTAAGCAAGAAAGAAAGTCTTTTCATATTCGTGTGTTCGATATTTATAATGAAATGAAGTTTACGTATACAAAAGGAATTGTGTTGGGACTGATTGTCTCTGTTGTTTCTTTTGCATTAGGCTTAAGTCTGCCGTTTGGAACTGTTGTCCTCATGGCGATTATTACAGCCGTGATTGGTCTTACATTTCAGCTGCGATGGCTGTCAGCTGCTTTTACAGTGGGATTAACGCTGTTAGCAGCAACCTTTATTCCAGATGGATCTTTTTTTGTAGGATTATCTGAGACAAGCTTTGCTTCACTTAGCATTCTAGCTGCTTTATTAGTCATAGCGGAGGGAATTCTTATTTTCCGCACAGCACATATCCAAACGTCTCCGTTTTTAAAAACAAGTACTAGAGGTTTACCAATCGGAAATCATCAGGCAAAACGAACGTGGATGCTTCCATTGCTGTTACTTGTTCCAGGTGGTTCGTTAACCTCGTCACTACCTTGGTGGCCAGTGCTATCAATTAACGGAGAGCCGTTTTTACTACTGTTCATACCATTTTTCCTTGGATTCCATCAGCGTGTTCAAGGCTCATTGCCAAAAGAAAGTATGAAGGTGACAGGAGAACGGGTTATCTGGCTCGGTGTGTTGACTCTGCTCATGGCAGTAGCAAGTATTTGGTTTGCACCTGCAGCATTTATCGCTGTGTTTGTTGCGATGGTAGGACGCGAATTCATCACAATCCGTCAACGACTAAACGATGACTCAGCAGCGTTTTATTTCTCAAAACGAGATCATGGCTTAATGATACTAGGCATTCTTCCACATTCACCAGCTGAAAAAATGACCCTTCAAGTCGGGGAAATGGTCACAAAGGTTAATGGGTATGCTGTGAAAACAGTGGACGAGTTTTATCAAGCTCTCCAGAAAAACCGAGCATTTTGTAAGCTTGAAGTGATCAATTTTAACGGAGAAATCAGATATGCTCAAAGAGCGCTTTATGATGGTGAGCATCATGAGCTTGGGATTCTGTTTGTGCAGGATGGGAAGAAGAAGTGGGAGAATGAGACGGCTGTTTAGTAGTAATCCATAATCTTTTGGAATGGCAAATTACATAAAGATAAAGTTTAACTGTAAAATTTCTAAGAGAAACGATTCTGTCGTTTCTCTATTTTTATGTTGGTAATAAAGAATTATCAATTGACATCCTTGAAAAAGGTTCTTATGCGAAATAAAACATATAATCCATCCAAAAAGTTACTTGAACAAATAAGAAAAGAACTTCCTTAACGGGAGAAACCTTGTATTCAAGGGTTTCTCTAATATTTATGATAAAAAACAACATTAAACATTAACAGAGCCTATATTTAAAAAATTATTTTTCTGAATCTCGGACTATCAAAGTGTGATATTTCCCAATTCCCGAAATTATGTCGACCTTGACGTGTATATCGGTCTGTATTACCCATCTTTTATCTCAGAAGAAAGAAATAACTACTTAAAACACAACCACAACTATTCAGGTTCCAGATGATTCAGATGAAGAGTCGATCGAACTGTTAGATTACACTTCTTGGTTAAATGATGTTCTAACATCAGGTTTATTTTATTACTTTAAAAATTAAACGAGACATTATTAAAAAGAAAAAGGGCCTAGCCCTTTTTCTTACACTTTACTTCTTCAAACCATATTTCCAAGTCACTAATACAAAATAGAACCACAGGAATCATCACAAATAATTAAGAAATGTCTACTACTTTTATATAAATTACCTGACCATTTTTTAACGAGAATTCAATATGCTTATTTGATTCTTTATCAAAGTACCCTATACTCTCAGAAGTATTGCTTTCTTTATTTGTATAAAAATTCTGTCCATATTGTTCAATGACTTCCTTTTTATTGCTACCCACTTTAATTCCCTTAACTGTTTCATAGTAGCTACTATTGATTTGATATTCCACAACTTTGTTTTCTATTAACATGATCATAAGCCCATCATTTCCATACGTTAAATGAGTTATGGAATCTGTTTGTTCATTTTTTTTTGCTTCTCCAAGTTCTTCTTGAACCTTTTCGGAACTGTCGCCTAGTTTCATCCCGTTGGTCGATTCATCTTGTAATTTAGTAGTTTTTACATCGCTCATATAATCATAAGCATCTTTTTGAAGTACTTCGCATCCAGAGACTGTTAGGGTGGCCGCAAGAATGAATGCTACTAGTAAACACTTCTTCAATCAAATCACCTCTTTTAAAAGTTTACTTCCTCTTCTTTATGATAGTGGGTTTCTCCCTTTTCAACATGTATGTTTACGTGATATAAACCATCGTAATCACTATCAAGTTGGTGGACGTACTCTCCCTCTTTTTCTTCAACTGTGTCTAAATATGTATGTTTTTCTGCTGTTTTTTCATTCCAAATTTCAAATCGAACTCTTGCTTCTTTTAAATAGGCACTACCTTCTGATACATGAACAAGAAGTTTTTTTGCATTTGAATCATACATAAGGTGCGTAGAAATGTTTCCTTTTTGTTTCTCTCCTTCTTGTGTTTCATTAGTGGTTTCATGTTCATGCGTATCACTTGTAGTTACCTCTGTATGGTCATGGCTCTCTTCTGTTGATACTTCAGAACCTACTAAAAGAGTTGTGGTTTCCTCGAAAAATTGTTCTCCCTTTTCGACGTGATACTTTAAATGGTATCTTCCCTCTTTTTCGAATTCTTTTACAAACGAATATTCACCATTTTTGTTTGGTTCAAAATCTTCCTTCTCCACCTTATTCTTTTCATCTACAGATACAAGTTCATAGTACGCCTCGTCTAATTTTTTAACATTTTCTTCACCCTTACTTACCGTTAGAGTGAATCTTACTTTTTCCCCTGGCTCAACATTTTCATCCTCAATAGAGATCTTAGCAACTAATGGATCCGAAGATGAGCCATCTCCTTTTGGTTGTGCACTGCATCCACATAATAATAGAAAAATAATGGCTGAATAAAAAACTTTTTTCATAAAGTATCTCCCTTGCTTTTGTATTAGTAGGTTTCTTATTCTACCAATTATGGTATTAAATGTTAATGAGTCGAACGATGTGGAAATTTATCACTTCGAAACTATAAAATCGTGATTCTTTACTTATTTTCCATTTTTTAGGTGGGTAATATTTCCCTAATTTCCCATAAACGATTGACTCTAGATTCTGGATTATTATGATTGATTCTGTGGCAATTCACTAAGGAGGTGCTTTTTTAATCTAATCGCCATATACTAATCGTTTTGGAGGAGTACATATGAACAAAAGTAAATTTGTTAAAAAAATTCAAGGTTTTGGTGTTATTGCTTGTGCAACAGCCATCTTAATCTCACCTGCATTTGGTAAAGCTCAAGCAGTAAACCCTTCACATGTAAACGGATCTGTTACGGTGGGGATTTTATTTGATGACACAGCTACCCAACAAATGAAAGATGACATTGTTGCTCAAGGCGGTGTTATTACAAACTCAGACAAAGGTGAAATGTTCCGTGTAGGTAGCGCTTCTTTTGAAATCCAATTAGTAAGCAAGAATGGAAAGTACAGCTACAAAACATTTATTGACGAAAACGGTAATTATAATTTCTCTAATGTTAAAACGGGTAAATATGAAGCTTCCTTAGTTATCGGAGAAGAAGTTCTTTCCACACAAGAACTTACAATCAATAAATCAAAAGTTAATGATCTATTGGTTCCATTAAATTTAGATGACTATCTAAATGCTACTATGCACCAAGGTGAAGAGGAAGAACATGATCACGTACATGATCATGAAGGAACGGAAGAAGGTTCTTCGGAAGAATCAGTAGAAACTGTTGTATTAGAAGAAACGCCTGCAGACTCCGTTACTTCTGATAGTGAAGAAGAAACTGTAGCATATAGTCACAAATATCCGTATAAACCATGTATTGATTATAATGGTTGGAATGCTCCTGATTCTCGTCATGTTCACGACTGGAGTCATTTCTTTGGCAGTGATTGTATGCTTGCCGCTTGGATTGGTTGCACAGGAGATCATAATAATAACACTGAGTATTGTGACGGTACTATCAACTGCTCAAGTATTATTGGACACAAAACATCCTACCACGCACACTAATAGAATTCTGTATTGTTAAACCATTGGCCATGCACCTAGCATGGCCTTTTCCTGAGGATGTGACAAATAATTGATTAATAAGATTTTTATTAGGTCAGTATTTCCTATTCTTCTTTTTGTCATTGCACTTTTATTTTTATCATTTATTCCTAATGAAAAAGATGCCGCATTTGAACCCCATCCCCTATATGTTTTAGTTGCAGTTGATGAAGAATACAGAAACACACATGAGGATTGGCAAATTAGAGCAAAAGAAGTAGTGGAACAAGCAGATGATTTATTTAATAATACATTCAACATTGATTTTCAAGTAACAGCTGTAGGCAAGTGGGAATCTGACGGGTTGAACAGTAAAGAGATATTGCAAGATCTTAAATCAAATTGGGATAACCCTGAGTATGATTTTATCGTAGGAATTACATTGGATGAGAACTTTACTGAGGGAGGCATCGCTCCTATTTATAAGGAAAAACCTAAAAAGAGTGCTTATAGTGTTGTCTACGATCAAGGTGATAGAACATACCAATCCCTCCAACATGAACTTTCGCATAATTTTGGGTTATCTCATCATCCAGAAGATAGCGAAATTAAATGCATTATGAACTACTCATTTTTATATAAAATTTCAGAATGGGATCCTGATCACTTAGATCAATTGAAGAAAAACGTCAAATGGTACATCGATAGTTAAAAAGTATGTTTGTTATATAGAAATATGCTTTTTTATATTTATCTAAATTAACTCAAACCAAAAATAAAAAAGTAACGGCTTTAAAACAGTTACTTCCGTTTTTTGCATCTATTTAATTTTCTCTTCTGTTTCAACATCAAAGAAATGCAATCGAGAGGACAAAAGAAAAGAAAGAGAATACTATAAAAAGAACAAAAACTCACTAAAAGCTCTTACGGTAATCATGCTTTTATAAATATACAACATTTAGGGATCCAACCAAGTACTTTTCATAGGATATATTTTCTAAATATCAAAAGAAAAACGATTTTTCATGTGTACGATGATAGAGGATGTGATTTGTTTGCTACCTCACCTGAATCTATACGGGACATTTATAAAAAATACAATGAATGGATATTAGTTTACGACAAGTATGAAATAGATAAAGTGTTTAAATAAGGTGCTTAATCTAATAATAATCTTCAGCAATAACAGCGCCTTTCTGGAATTGAAGAGGGGTGCTTATTCCAATTTAAGTGAATTATTTTAGATAAACAAGGATGAGGATATGTTAAAATTAGGAAGATGTTGTAATATGTACTTTAACTAACAGGCAGGTTTGATGAAGTAAATTTAATATTAGGTAGATGATTGTTAGTGGGTGAGGAGATCATTTTAATGAATAATATTCGTAAAATAGAAGCTATTTTTTTGGATCGTGATGGAACAATTGGTGGTGATGACACTGTACACTATCCAGGAACATTTGAATTATTTTCTCATTCTCAAGAATTAATATACAAATTAAGGAAAGATGGGATTAAAGTATTCTCATTTACAAATCAACCAGGAATATCTGAAGGAAAAGCAACTCCACAAGATTTTATAGACGAACTTACCACATTTGGCTTCGATGATACTTTTATTTGTTCACATAGTCATAATGAAGGTTGTTCTTGTAGGAAGCCCAACATAGGAATGCTTACCAAAGGTGCAGTGAAATATAAATTAAATCTAGAAAATTGTGTTGTCATAGGTGACAGATGGAGTGATATGTTAGCTGCTTCTAGAGCTAATTGTATCAAAATACTTGTGAAAACGGGTGCAGGTCAATCAGCATTAAATGAACATTATGACAAAATTAGAGATATAGACATTGAATATGTCGCTGAGAATATTAAGGTAGCAATAGATTGGCTTTATTGTCACTTAGATATTACGAGTTCATCTTTTTCGTCTTGAGAGGGTAAGATGCTTTAGTTTCAGGACAATCTTTAACAAACAAAAGCGCTGTTCTTGAATAAGAGGAGAGCTACTTTTAAAACTATATAGAATGGAGATTGAATGTGAAGAGTTTCATTCAATTTAATGGGGCGGTTTGTTGAAGAAAGTAAAGGTAAAGGTATATACGATAATAAATTATTATAGAGGAGTTAACTTGTTATCATTTCGAAGGATTGAGATACCAAGAGATAATGAAACCATTATTAAATTTAGAAGAAATTCTTACATTATTAGCTTTGGTGAAGAAAAATTGTTTGGGAGTAATAATAGTTATATAAAGAGGATATTCGAAAGGCTTAATAAATTCCCAGAGGGACTTGTAATTGTTGAAATGGATGATAAGCCAGTGGGTCAAATTGAGTTGCAAATTAAGCAATTTGAGAATAAGAACGTTGGATACGTTAATTTGTTTTACTTAGTTGAAGAATACCGTGGGCAAGGTTACGGAGCTAAACTAATAGAATATGCCGAGAATTTCTTTCGCAAAAATCAATTGAATTTATATCAATTAAGAGTATCTCCAACGAATATTAATGCAATAAACTTTTATAAAAAACACGGATTTGAATTACTTAGAATTGAAGAGGAAGACAAAGTTCCGAGATATAGAATGCAAAAAATATTAAGCTAATGAGGCGGGCTGTTTAATAACACTCTTCAGCAATCAAAGCGCCTTTATTGAACAAGGAAAGACAAGGATAAGTGCTTTATTAATTTTGAGAGACAGTTACATATAATTGAAATATGAACAATAAAAAACATCGTGCTATTGGGCACGATGTTCAATGTAAATAAATTATTTATTCAGCAGTAAATATAAATGAATCTTTTAATGGTCTGCCATTACTATCTTCTGTACAAAGAATTTCAACTTTTAATTCATTAGTTTTTTCAGCCCTGTGGAAATTAGAAGAAGAGTTTACTAGCTATAGTCATTCTTGCAGCCAGTTTAGCTGCAGCTGGATGTGATGTCCTTCAAAAAGATGCTTATGACTATATGAGCGAAGTGCGATCTACAAAATTACAAGATGAAACAACAAATGGGGTAAGTTTAAGAGATAACTCTGAAAGTGTAGAGAAGAACCTTGGGAAACCCAAGAGAATTGAAAAAATTGATTCAGTCACTCATTTAACATATGGAAATGATGGTCTTTCTATTACATTAGATGATAATATAGTCGTCGAATACCAGATCAATAGTACGGTGTATCAAACGGTTAAAGGGATCAAAGTAGGTAGTAACAAAGAGGAAGTCATCCAGCAGTACGGATCGAACTATTATACGAATAAAGAAGATAAAAGCTATAAGAGGATCGGTTACTTTGATAAAGAATCGGATCGACATATTGAATTTTTCTTAAAGAACAATCAAGTTATAAATATAAAAGTAGTCTATATTTCTAATTATAAAATGTCTTCTGATTCAATTTAATGTTAATGTGTAAAGTGAAAATTTATAAGCTCAAGAATTGAATAACGATGTACTGTATTAGTAGTCCATTTTTATTTCTCATTACTCAAAACACATTTTTCTTATTGTTTTTTACTATTGATTATTCTGGAAATGGTGCTAAAAGCTGGTTTAGACTACCTGGCATATCTTTTCAACCATCTGAACTCATAAAGATTTCTTTAATTATATTACTTAGTTATATTATTAAGAAATCTAGTAATGTAAATGCTAGTATTAAAGGTAATCTATCCCTATTAATGAAAATGACAATTACTACCATGATACTTATCATATTAATAATGCAGCAACCAGACCTTGGAACGTCTTTAGTTCTGATTTCGATTTTTTGTGGATTAGTTTTTATATCAGGGATAGCATGGAAAATAATAAGTCCCGTTTGATACAAGGAGAAGGCTATCATTTTACATATGTATTGGGGTTATGCAATGTTTACTTTTCATGCATTCCAAAATATTGGTATGACTATTGGTTTAATTCCATTAGTGGAATACCACTTCATTGATAAGCTATGGTGGAAGCTCTATGGTAGGGAATATGTTAGCTCTAGGTTTAGTGTTAAGCATTAGTTTTAGAAACAAAATATATATATTTGATTAAAGCATGATAATGCAACATTTTTACAGTGTTAGCATATACAAATTTTTGCAAAAGGCGTCTTTTGTAATAAGAGGATTTTCAAATAACAACACTACATATAAAAACAGGAGTTAATATGCAAACGATAACGGAATTATTTAAAAAACCATGGTTTCTTGGAAGCCTAGTTTTTGTTATTATTTGCGTAGTCTTATGGAGCATACCGATTGAGAAAAGAAAATATGGACTATCTCAAAGTAATTTAGTAACAGACTATACAGGTCTTCTTCCTAAAAGAGTTGAACGAGTAGTTAAAGCAGAAAATCGTACTGAATTACAAAAGATTGTAGTGGAAGCAAACGAAAAAGGTCAGCAAATTTCCGTTGCTGGATTACAGCACTCACAAGGCGGCCATACTTATTACAAAGATGGTGTCGTTCTTGATATGCGGACATTCAATGATGTGTTAGAAATTGATGAGCAGGATAAAACAATACGTGTAGAAGGTGGAGCGACATGGGAAGATGTCCAAGAAGCTATAACACCTTATGGTTTAGCCTTAAAAGTAACCCAATCGCAGTCAATTTTTTCAATAGGGGGGTCCCTTTCAGTAAACGCTCACGGGCGAGATATTCGTTTTGGTCCTATGGCAGGAACGGTAAAGGAAATGACATTATTAACCCCTAAAGGAGAAATCAAGAAAGTAACCCGAGATAGCTCAGAAGAATGGATGAAGTATGTTTTTGGCGGCTATGGATTATTCGGTGTGATTTTAGATGTGACATTGGAATTAACAGAAAATGAAGTATACACCATCCATACAGTAGAACTACAAACGGAAGAGTATGAATCCTATTTTACCAATTTATTAGATAATAAAAATACTGCTATGCACTATGCTAGGGTAAGTGTTGCTCCAAGTACCTTTTTAGATGAAATGTATGTGATTGATTACAACTATACAGGAAAACAGGATCATAATACGCCACTCAAAGGAGAACGAGATGTTCGTCTAAGTAAACTGGCGCTAGATCTTGGACGACAAGGTGGATTCTTAGAGAATGTTTTTTGGGAAACTCAAAAACTATATATTAACTCAATCGACGGTAATACGATTAATAGAAATAACGCTATGCGCTCGGAATCTACATTCATGGAATTTACAAAACCTAATCGAGTCGAAGTCTTGCAAGAGTTTTTTATTCCAGTCCATTCTTACGAAGAATACATAAATGATTTAAAGGAATTGCTCTCACCAAACGACAAAAATGAAGATCTTAAAGTACATAATATTACGGTGCGATATGCAGCAAAGGACAACCACACAAGTTTGAACTATGCCAAGGAAGATATGTTTGGTCTAGTAATTTTGATTCAACATGGATTAAAAGAAAAAGAGATTGCTAATGCCAAAGCTATTATCCAAGATTGGACCAGTTTAACCCTCGACTATGGAGGAACATATTATCTTCCTTATTATCGTTATCAAACAAAAGAACAATTCATGAAGTCTTATCCTGAATGGGAAAGGTTCCAAGAAGAAAAATTGCGAAGAGATCCAAATGAGGTCTTTCGAAATCTATTTTATGACTATTACATCAAGTAAAGGAGACAACATGAACAATACAAGTGAACGGTATATCCCTCTTGTTGTGACAGTTGGACAGGTCGCTATTTTTCCATATTATATAGTTTGGTTAAAAGAAGTATCCTTGACTTTCACCTTATTTTCATGGCTATTTTCTGCATTTTCTTTTGCAGCTGCCTGGGGTTATCGTGTCTTTCACTCAAAAAAGAATAAGAACAATTCTTATATCCCTTTTATTTACGCTGGGATGGGTGTTGTATATATACTTGTAGGCTGTATAAAAAATTCGCTTGACTTTCTTCCTTATGTTGCTCTACTATTGCAAATCATCTTAGGATTTTTACAGGGTTATTTTCGTGCATGGCATATAGAGCAGAAGAACTATCGATTACACACTGTTAACCACTATTTAATTGTCGGTGTAACTATGATTGGGTTTTCTTTTGTTAATGTAATTTCTCCTGTTATCTTTATTTCTGTTTTCGGAAGCGTGTTGTGTGTTTGTGGCTTTTGGGATTTTATTCGAAAAAAGAAAGCTGAAGTTGTCTAGGCAGTAGAGCGTTTCACTACGGTTCAGTATCTTAACCATTATTTATTCATTTATAGGGGGGGAAATAGTTTGCCATTTGTAGAAACTAACAGACTTAAGTTAGTTACTTTTACAGTTGAGATGATGGAGGCTTTATTAATAAGTAATAGTGAACTAGAAAAGATCGTTCCATATAATATATCAGAAGGTTATCCTATGGAAGTTTATAGACACTTTTTCGCTTATTAGATTGAGAGGTTTCGAAGATTGCCTGATGAGAATGAATGGGAAGGAATTATTATTAATAAGGAAGATAACACAAGTATAGGTGATATGGGATTTAAAGGTGGACCAAACGAAGAGGGAATTATTGATATAGGTTATAGTATTGTACCAAACGTTTATTAGCAATGCTAAAGAAGAAAACGGGATTTATCTTTACCTGGATTATCTATGTGTATTTGAATGCCTTAAATGTAAAACAAAGGGAGAAGGCGTTTCATTTTATCGTTTTTGATGTCAAAGGAAACGGTGTTTTTTCGGAAGATTATGAGTAAAAATGGAACGCTTTATCATTTTAAGATATGGTAATGTCCCATTCGGGAAGATTATGAAAAATTACATTAGTGTGATTTTCATAATCTTCCCGAATGTCAATTCTGGCTGGGTAGTTAAAAAAAAATAATGGGAACAAAATCATTAGAGAAACGATTAGTCGTTTCTCTATTTTTATATTGAGTGATTCTATGGTTACGTGTAAACCAAGGGAAATAAGTTCTTTACTAAATCTAAATTAAGTATTCAGCTTTTGATTAGTAGGCACATGAGAAAAGATAAAGTGGGTTACAGTTTGTGCAAATGGGTTGACGTTATTAATAAATTCTTCTGCTTCAGCAAAGGTCTCAAAATTCATTTTGAGCATATAACAGGCATTACCTGCGATACGGTAGCAAAACTCTACGTTTGGAAGTTTTTCTATATAGTTTTTAAAAGATTTATAGTCCCCATTTTTTACAGTTGCTTCTATTATACATTGAATCGGTAGTCCTAATTTTTCATAATCCACTTCTAAAGTATAGTTCTTAATGATACCAAATGACTCCATTTGTCTGACTCGCTCAGTTACAGATGGAGAAGACAGGTTTACCCTTCTTCCAAGTTCACTCATAGACAGGCGGCTATTCGTATTTAATTCATCTAGTATTTTTTTATCAATCACGTCAATTTTCATATTTAAGGTGAAACCTCCTTATTAATTTAAATTTATAAAATATTATATGTATTTATATTTCAGATTTAATGTGAAAATGCTTTACGGAATTTTATAATTAATTTTACAAGGAGGTTGTTTCAATGGCAAGGATTGCAGAATCTAAGTATGGTCGTACATCATTCCAAAAGCTATTAGGACACAATAAACGAGTGATGGAAGGCTGGGTTCATTTAGGTAATGAACTAGAGAAGGATGGTTTACTATCCTTAGAATTAAAGGAACAAGTGAGGAGAACATTAGCACAGGGTAATGGTTGTGAATACTGTAAGGCAAAAGGGAAGCCTGAACCGGATAAGTTTGATGAAAAAATTTCCGTTGCAGTTGGTTTTGCAGAAGTATTTTTGAAGCAAAAGGGTGATATCTCAGAATCTACTTTTACTATATTACGAGACACCTTCTCCGATAATGAAATAAGTGAGCTATGTGCCTTTATTTCATTTGCTACTGCATCTCAATACTTTGGTGCGATGATGAAACTAGAAGATTGAGGGGGAATGTGTGTTGGTAGATCATTTGCAAATAGAACATGTTCATCAGTTACTTAAAAAGTCATGGTCCTCAGAATCAAGTACAAAATGGAGTCAAGATAACCCGGCAAGAGGCCAATGTGGAGTAACCGCTTTAGTTGTTCAGGACCTTTTAGGTGGAGAAATTAAGAAAACTCTTCTACTAGATGGTTGGCACTTTTACAATATCATAGATGGTAAACGATATGACTTTACCGCTTCACAATTTCACAATGAAATTGAGTATTCAGATATACATTCCAATAGAGATGAGGCTTTTTCTGATACTAATGAAAAGCAATACAATTATTTAAAGCTGAGTGTATATCGTTATTTATATAAATGATAAAACGGTTAATGGATATTGAATCAGTCCATGTACGAGATCAATTTTATTGGTTGCAAAAATTCTCCTTTATATGATTCATTAAATACCACTCTAAGCGCTTTGGTGAGTTGAATATAGAGCTTCATTCCTTGAGGATTGGAGCTTTTTTTAATAGGAGGAAAAGTCAATATATTCATAATTGTTCAGGTGTAGATATTGATATTAAATCTGATATAGGATAAGATTCAGAATATATTTAACCTTATAAAATATGGAAGTTATGAAAAGAAAAAAGAACAGTGCATGTAAAATGACTATATAGAAAGCTAGATTTCTAATTAAATATACTGAATAACATTTTTGAAAAGCAATCAATCTAAAAGTTGTTGAAAGCGTTAACAAAACTATGGGAGGGGGTGAGGACATTGTGATGATGAACTTACTAGTTAACCGTTTGAGCAAAGTCACGTTTAAAAATAGAATTATCCTTATTTTTCTGATCAGTACCTTCATTCCGTTTATTTGCCTTGGTGTTATCTCTTTTTACACAATAGATTCCATTATAGACAATAAGGTAGAGAGTTCCATTCAAAGTAACTTGAAGCAGGATTTGGTTACCTTGGAGAATTCGTTAAATAACATAAATCACGTTTCACAACAGTTAGCGTTTGGTGGGCGGGTGACTTTATTGTTAGAAGAATTACAAAAGGAGACTGAACCCTCTAAACGGATAGAGCTATTAAGTGAAATCAAAAGTGAAATAAACCTGATTTCTTTTTCTAACCCGAATGTTGGGTTAATTATGTACTATTATCCTGACACAGGTTTACATGATTTTGAAAATTTTAGGCTTCGTGATGATTTTTTGCCGGAGCAGCTACCTGTTATGGCTAAATATTCGGGAATCACCTATTATGGTCCACATAAAAGTTACAGCGGCTATATTAATCAATTTGTATTTAGCTCGATGCGAAAAGTGAATATATCAAATCATAATATTTATTTATATATTGAAACAGGTCGGAATGCTTTGGAGACCTTATTTGCTCCTCAAAATCGTAAAGATAACTCACGGAGATTACTCATTCTAAATAATGAAGGAAGAGTCACGTTTAGTGAAAACAAGGATGTTTTTCCTGAGAACAATATGTTTCCTGGATACAGCTCTGAAGCTAAATCAGGATATTATAGTACATACTTTTGGAGTAAAGAAACAAGTAACCAAGGCTGGAGTATTGTTTCGATCATTCCGATTAAAGAACTGAATCAAGAACGAAACAAATGGCTTCTTCAAGTTTCGATTATTTTTATCGTATTCATTTTAATTTCGTTATTATTTGCCTGGTTTTTATGGAAGATGGTATATAACCCTTTGAATAAGTTTAACAAGGAAATTAAAACGTTAATACAAACCGAAACGCAAGATACAGAATTAACGAAAATACCTGAATTTGATTATTTACTAAATCAAGTAAGAACGATGAAAACGAAGATTTGGGATCTGTATAGAGAAGTTGAACAAAAAGAAAAACGTAGAGCAGATTTGGAGGTAGAGAAATTATTATATCAAATTAATCCGCATTTCCTCATGAATACACTAGATACTGTGCGTTGGCTTGCTGTTTTTAACGGAAACAAAGAAATTGATAAGTTAGTTCTCTCGTTAAATAAATTGCTAAGTTACAATCTTGGGAAAATGGGTGAGGAAACAACGGTTGAGAAAGAAATACAAGCAGTAAAGGAATACCTACAGTTACAGCAAATTCGCTATGATTTTCAATTTGATGTTGATATTGATGTAGATGAAAACACGATGGGGATTTCGATTCCTCGATTCATTCTACAGCCATTGGTGGAAAATGCTCTTTATCATGGTGTTAGTGATAACGGATATATTCATGTGGACATTCAATTGATGGACAACCTCCAAATTACGATTCAAGATAACGGGTCGGGAATGTCAAAAGAAGAAATTGAAGCTTTATTTCTTGATCAAAAAGATGAAAGCCAAAAGGTGGGGATGGGAATTGGGATGAGGTATGTAAAGCGAATTCTTGAATCAAATTATGGAGATAAAGCTAAGTTGGAAATTAAAAGTGAGGTTGGAAAAGGCACGATTGTATCTATACTCCTACCTGTATCAGGGGGTGAAGATGCTCAATGATAAGAGTTTTAGTTGTAGATGATGAAAAAATCGTTCGTAAGGGATTAATCTCATTTATGCCTTGGGAGGATTTTGGGATGATTGTTGTGGGGGAAGCGAATAATGGTGAGAAAGCACTTGAATTTTTGGAAACGAACAAGGTTGACTTATTAATTACAGACTTAGCAATGCCTGTTATGTCAGGAATTGAATTGATGGAGGAAGTAAGTCAAAGGTATCCACATATCCAAATTGTTGTTCTGACGTTGCACCAAGATTTTGAGTATGTGCAGAAGGCTCTTCGCATGGGGGCAGTTGATTATATTGCAAAAACGGAGCTAGAAAAAGAGCAGTTTGAGGATGTTTTAGAACGAATTGTTTCGTTGATAGAGCAGAAAGATTCTTCAAAAAGACAGTTAACAGGTGAGAATGAAATAGAAGAAACAAATGATTTAGTTGTTTTATACGCATTAAACCTCCAAAGAGATGAAATGAAAATAGATGCCTCCCTATTGAAAAGAGCCTTCGAAGCAGATGTGGGCATATGGTATTGGACAGATATGCTAGAGCGAGAAAAGAAATCAATACTTGAATGGATAAACTCAAAGATAGAATATGCTCTGATTGTCTTTCAAAATCTAAAAGGAATGGATCGAAAGTCAATTTTACAACTTCTTCGTGGATATCAAAAGAGTGACTTGTTTTATGACTATGACCCAGCACAGCCATTTCAGATTGTTCAAGGTGAGGAGCTGTTAGCGAAGGAAAGGAAAGAGACGAAATATGATTTAAATAGATTAAAAGACAGGTGGCTTTCCGGTGAGTGGATTTATGATGATGCGGTGTTTGTAACGATGATTCATGAGCTTAAAGCGATGCGGATGCAGCCAATACGATTAACTAGGTTTTTTTATTCGTTAACAGATGAATGGAACAGGCTTTATAGTCAAATCCTGCCTGAGCCCATCACCATAGACGACTTTCTGTCAAGCTGGTTTCATTTTGAGATCTGGTTAAAGGAAATTAGAGAGATTATTAAAGTGATTAATATGAAGACGCCTTATTCAGATGAAATTCATGATAGCATCATGCGTGCTGTGACATTGGCGCAAAAAAAGATTGATCAGCCTTTGACAGCAGGGGAGATTGCTAGAAAGGTAAATATGAGTAGCAGTTATTTTAGTCAGTGTTTTAAAGATATTATTGGTCAAACCTATACAGACTACTTAAGGGAAATCCGTATGGAAAGAGCAAAGGAATATTTGCGTAATTCAACGAAAACAATTCAGTGGATTTCAGAGAAGGTTGGATATAACGATGAAAAGTATTTTAGCAGACTGTTTCGGGATTATGTAGGTGTGTTGCCTAGTGAATATAGAAGAATGGATTCAAAGGGTAAGTAGGAGGTAGGAATCGTTCGGAATAAAGGACCCTTTATTTCGAGCGTTTTTTTATCTACTTGTACTTAGAGCGAAAGCATGACATTTTGTATTCATTTGTAGAATCGTAGATACATTGGCAATAATCGAAGATAAAAATGATTAAGAGCTTTAATTGTTCCGTAGCCTTAGTTCAAAAACAATAAAGGGTAGAAAACGTTCGAAAAGAAGGTAGACATTTTTTGAACGTTTTTCTATTTATTAGAAAATAGTGAACTTTATTTGAAATCGCTTTCTAACTCGAAGGAATAAGGTGTCATGGTATATTGAAAGCGTAAACAAAAAAGGACAATAAAGAGGGGGAGAAAGATGAAAAAAAGGCTGTTCACATTCTTGAGTTTATTGCTAGTGATTGCAAGTTTAAGTGCTTGTGTGGGTAAGGACACAAGCAGTACCGAGTCAAAAGAAAGCAAAAATACTTCCGAAGAAAATATTGATCCATTAGGAAGCTTTTCAGAACCCGTTGAAATTTCAATTGGAAGAGGAATTGATCCGAATTATAAATTTGATGGTGAGGATACACCTGAAAACAATGTTTACACACGTTGGTTAGAAGATCAGTATAACATTGTGACAAAGCATGAATGGGAAGCAACAGCAGGTGAGGACTATGAGCAAAAAGTAAGCTTATCAATTGCTAGTAACGATATCCCAGATGCAATGGTGGTGAACGAAACCCAGCTAAAGCAAATGATTAAAGCAGGTCAGCTGGCAGATTTAACAGATGTTTATGATAAATATGGGGCAGAAAGATTAAAGGATATTTATGACTCTAATCCAGGGCTATTAGATAATGTTACTTATGATGGAAAATTATACGCTTTACCTGAAACAACTCTTCCATCAGCACCGTTAACTTGGATCCGACAAGATTGGCTTGATGAGCTAGGCCTTGAGGCACCAAAGACGTTAGAAGATCTTGAAAAAATTGCTCAAGCATTTATTGATAATAAAATGGGTGGAGAAAACACACTAGGAATCGTAGGAACATCACAAGGCGGAGCACTTAGTTCAACATTCTTGACCTCAGGTGATCATTTCTTAAATTTCTCATCTCTATTCTTTGCGAATAACGCTTATCCGGGAATATGGGTAAAAGATAAAGATGGCAAGGCAGTATATGGATCAACTACTCCAGAAACAAAGAAAACACTTGAAATGATGCGCGAGTGGTATGCAAAAGGAATCCTTGATCAGGAAATGGCTTTAAGAAAAAGTGCGCAGGAAGTTCTTGTGAGTGGAAAAGCAGGGATCTTCTTTGGTCCTTGGTGGTCACCGTACAATCTAGAAGATTCTATTAAAAATGATCCAAAGGCTAACTGGCGTCCTTATGCCGGCCCTACAGACTCCTCAGGTAAAATTAATTCAAACGAAACGACTGGAAGCACGTATATTGTCGTTAGCAAAGATTATGAACATCCTGAAGCTGTCATAAAAATGACTAATATTCATGTAAGTGAGAAAGATGCTAGCTATGAGGAAGTAGTAGCAGATAAGCAAATGACGTCACAGGAAATTCCGTTATTTATGGTTATGGGACATGGAGATCAGTTAGAGTATGCCGTGACTTCAACACAGAAACATCTTGCTGGAGAGCTTAAACTAGAGGATATTGATAAAGTAAACTATGGCTTTGCGTATGATCTTGCAGAGCATGTGAAAAATGTGAAAAAGGAACCGTATGATGACTATAACATTCAATACTGGGATCGAGCTGGAGATGAAGCATTCTTCACTCATTTATACGCTCATCTAAATGGTGGTTCTGCTTTCATCAATGCAGATATCAATTATGTTCGAAGCATCGCTACTGCAAAAACAAAAACAATGGAATTAAAATGGAATAATTTAAAGAAATTAGAAGATGAAACATTCTTGAAAATTATTATGGGTAATGCACCTATCAGTGATTTCGATAAATTCGTTGAGAAGTGGAACGAACAGGGTGGAGAGCAAATCACGAAGGAAGTTAATGAATTGAAGTAAAAATAGTCAAGACGGGTGGTGTTTCACTCGTCTTGATATCTTCTTAAGGAGGATAAAGAGTATGGAAAATAGAGCGGAAACGATTAAAAGTCATCGTGGTCTTCGTCTCAACCTTAGGACAAAGACGAAGAAAAACAGATCAGATTATAAGCATTATTATTTGATGCTGCTTCCGGGAATTATCTGGCTATTCTTTTTTAATTTATTACCTATGTATGGAATTTTAATGGCTTTTAAAGATTTTAATCCAGGAATAGGGTTATGGAAGTCAGAGTGGATTGGGCTTGAGAATTTTAAGTATATGTTTGAGCTTGATGATAGTAAACAAATCTTTAGAAATACAATCGTCATTGCGCTGTTAAAAATGATCGGTAACTTAGTTGTGCCCTTAGTATTTGCACTGATGTTAAATGAAGTGAAAAACAGATTTTTTACCCGTTCTGTTCAGACGATTGTTTATTTACCACACTTTTTGTCTTGGGTGATTATTGCCGGCATTATGCTGGATATGTTTTCAATTTCAGGTCCTGTGAATCAATTACTTACGGCTATTGGAATAAAACCGATTATGTTCTTTGCTGATGCTGGCATCTTTCCAGCACTTGTTGTTGGTAGTGATATATGGAAGGAATTTGGTTTTGCGGCCATTATCTATTTTGCAGCTCTTACATCTATAAGTCCTGAATTGTATGAAGCAGCTGCGATTGATGGTGCTTCTCAATTTCGACGATTAATTAGTATTACGCTACCGAGTATCTTACCTGTTGCTGTTTTATTAGGGACGTTAAGTATGGGAAATATTTTGAATGCGGGTTTTGATCAAATTTTTAATCTGTATAATCCACTTGTTTATTCAACAGGCGATATTATCGACACATGGGTTTACCGTGCTGGACTTATTGATATGCAATATGGATTAGCAACAGCAGTAGGACTATTAAAATCGATTGTTGGATTTATCCTTATTGCGTTCTCATATGGATTAGCCTATCGATTTGCTAATTATCGAATTTTCTAATAAAGGGTGTGAGGTAAATGGTAGAAGATAAAACACTAGTATCCAGGTTTTTCAATGGCTTTAATGTTGTTTTGCTTATTTTAATAACGCTTCTTTGTATCTATCCCGTTTGGTATACGTTAGTTATTTCATTAAGTGATAAAGCCGCTGTTTCTGCAGGGCAAGTCTTTTTCTGGCCAAAGGATTTTACATTAGGAGCTTATTCTCTAATTGTAGAAGATGGTAAATTTCTCAATTCATTTTTGATTTCCATTCAGCGAGTGGTCTTAGGAACGATCACGACCTTCGTAGTCGTGGTCTTAATGGCATACCCATTATCGAAAACATCGAAAGAGTTCGGACCAAGAAATATTATTATGTGGCTATTAATTTTTGCGATGCTTTTTAATGGTGGTTTGGTTCCGTGGTATATGACGATGAAAACACTAGGAATGACGAACAATATTTGGGGACTTGTTCTTGGTGGTGGATTACCTGTGTTCAATGTGATTTTGGTGATGAATTTCTTTAGAAACCTGCCGAAGGAATTAGAAGAATCAGCGGTAATGGACGGTGCAGGACCTTGGAGAATTTTGTTTGATATCTATTTACCATTGTCAAAGCCAGTTCTAGCGACAATCTTAGTTTTTACGATTGTTATGCATTGGAATGAGTTTTTTCAGGCACTGGTGTTAATGACAAATAATGATTTATATCCTTTACAAACATATATCCGTTCTGTAACGGTTGAAATTGATCCTTCACAAATTGATGCAGAATCAGCACAACGTCTTGCAAGCTCTTCTAATCAAACCTTAAATGCTGCGAAAATATTCATTTCAATGCTTCCTCTTTTAGTGATTTATCCATTTTTTCAACGATATTTCGTTAAAGGAATTACTCTTGGTTCTGTTAAAGGGTGATGAAGGGAAAGACTTTAACTTGTTTTATTCATATTCATACTTCAAATTCGAAAGGAATGAGAAAGAGTGAGTATAGCAGATCGTAACAAAGTGATTAATGAAGAGGAGTTCAAGGAAAATAAAGCTCAATATCCTGAATGGGGAAAAGATGCCGTCATATATGAAGTAAATGTAAGACAATATACGTCTGAAGGAACGTTTAAGGCGTTTGAAGAACATCTTCCAAGGCTTAAAAATTTAGGAGTAGATATTCTTTGGTTTATGCCAATACATCCTATTTCCAAAGAAAAAAGGGCTGGTACCCTAGGCTCCTACTATGCTGTACAAAACTATACAGCTGTTAATCCTGAGTTTGGAACAATGGATGATTTTAAGAGATTAGTAGAAAAAGCACATGAAATGGGATTTAAGATTTTATTAGATTTAGTGGCAAATCATACAGGATGGGATTCTGAATGGATGAAGAATGAAACTTGGTATAAAACAAACAACCATGGAGAAATCCTTTCGCCAACAGCACAAGGAACGACCTGGCATGATGTAGCTCAGTTAAATTATGATCATCCAGATATGTGTGCGGCAATGTTAAGTGCTATGAAGTTTTGGGTGAAAGAAGCAGATATCGATGGGTATCGTGCTGATTATGCCGGTGGTGTTCCAGTAGAATTTTGGGAGAAAGCTCGTAAAGAACTGGATAAGATCAAACAGGTTTATATGTTAGCAGAGGATAATAGATTCTATGAATTACTAGATGAAGCCTTCCATTCAAACTATGGTTGGGAACTCAATCATATTATGCGGGATATTGCTAAAGGAGAAAAAAGTGCAAGTGATATAAAGGATTATATTGATCGAATGGGAAGGTTATATCCACAAGGTACGTACCCCATGCATTGGACTACAAATCATGATGATAATTCTTGGGAAGGTACCACATCAGAATTATTCGGTAAAGCTGAAAAAGCGATGGCAGTATTGACCTTTACTTTACCAGGGATTCCATTGATTTACTCCGGACAAGAAGCTGGACTTGATAAAAGATTGGAGTTCTTTGAAAAAGACGAAATCTCTTGGAATGATCTTACCATGCAAGACTTTTATAAGGAGCTAATTTGTTTGAAAAAGGAAAACTCTGCTCTTTGGAATGGTCATGATGGAGGAGACACACACTTTCTGGAGTCATCAGATGAACGTATTTTCATGTTTGAACGGGTAAAGGAGAAGAATAGGGTTGTAGTGATGGTTAACTTATCACAGAACCATGTTTCTACGACTCTAAAAAATAACTCATTAGCAGGTAGCTATAAGCTGTACTTCGATCATTCTCCTTTCAGGTTAACGAAAGAACATACTTTTGATTTTGAACCTTGGGGTTATTATGTTTTGGTACAAAAATAATAAGGAGGAGTTTACATGCAAGATACGAGCTTTGCTATACATCCTGGCAGTAAAAAGTCTATGAAAGGTGTTCCTTATCACGATATTGGAAATTTGAATTCTTTTACGAGAATAGATAATACTTATTCATTTGTTTGTGAACAGGCGTTTGTGAATATTCAATTTTATAGAGAAGAAATTGTCAGAGTTGTAATGAATCCATTTTCACCACCTACGATGGAAAGTAGCTTTGCCTTAGTAACGGAACCAGAAATTGTAGATATAGCAGTGAGTGAGACAGAAGAAACAATTAATCTTCATACTTCAAAACTATCATTAAACATATCACGTGTACCCTTCCGTATCTCAATCTACGATCGGGATGAGCGATTACTAGTACAAGAAACATCACGTGGTATGGGATATAACGAGAAAAAAGAAGTGATTTGCTTTAAGGAAATGAAAACAGATGACCATTTCTATGGATTTGGTGAAAAAACCAGCTTTTTAGATAAACGTGGAGAAAAGATGACGATGTGGAATAGTGATGTATTTGCCCCACATAATCCAGAGATCGATTCGCTTTATCAATCGATTCCGTTTTTTATGACCTTAAACAAAGGGTTTGCACATGGTATTTTCTTTGATAATCCATTCAAATCAATCTTTGATATGAAAACAGAACGTGATATTTACTCGTTTTCTGCTGAAGGTGGAGAGCTAGATTATTATGTGATGGTAGGTCCAACACCTAAGGATGTGTTAGAACAATATACAACACTTACAGGTCGTATGGATATTCCGCCAAAGTGGGCTCTAGGTTATCATCAGTCTCGCTATAGTTATGAAACAGAAGCGGAAGTACGGGAACTTGTTACTTCTTTTCTTGAAAAAGAGATACCGGTGGATGCCATCTATTTAGATATTCATTATATGGATGGTTACAGAGTATTTACATTTGATAGGAATCGTTTTCCGAATCCAGAACAGCTTTTGAAAGACTTAAAAAATGCGGGTATTCATGTTGTACCAATTGTTGATCCAGGCGTGAAAGAAGATCCGGAATACTCCATTTACCAAGAGGGGATTCACGGTGACCATTTTTGTAAATACATTGACGGAAACATTTATCATGGAGATGTTTGGCCAGGAAATAGTGCATTTCCTGACTTTACGAACAGTGAAGTTAGATCATGGTGGGGAGAAAAACATAAATTTTATACAGATATGGGGATCGAAGGCATTTGGAATGATATGAATGAGCCGGCGGTCTTTAATGAAACAAAAACAATGGATACTAAAGTGATGCATAATCAAGATGGAAGCTTGAAATCTCACCGAGAAATGCATAATTTATATGGTTTTTATATGGGAGAAGCAACCTACAATGGGATGAAAAACCTACTAGATGGAAAGCGGCCATTTTTATTAACGCGTGCTGGTTATGCTGGAGTGCAGCGTTATGCTGCTGTGTGGACTGGTGATAACAGAAGCTTCTGGGAGCATTTACAAATGGCGATCCCAATGTGTATGAATCTTGGGATTTCCGGTGTAGCTTTAACTGGACCGGATGTAGGTGGGTTTGCACACGATACAACAGGTGAGCTGTTAGCACGCTGGACTCAATTTGGGACATTTACTCCTTATTTCCGTAATCATAGCGTTCTTGAAAGTATCCGCCAAGAACCATGGTCATTTGGTGAAGGTATTGAAGAAATTGTTAAAAAATATATCCAGCTTCGATATAAATGGCTGCCACATCTTTATACTTTATTTCAAGAAGCAAGCAAAACAGGTGTACCAGTAATGCGTCCATTATTTATGGAGTACCCAAAGGACCGTCATACCTTCAACTTATCTGATCAATTTTTGATTGGAGATAATGTCATCATCGCTCCCATTACAAAGCCTGATACATTCCATCGCGTTGTTTATCTTCCTGAAGGAAATTGGATTGATTATTGGACTGGTGAAATCAGTGAAGGGAATCAACATATTTTAGTAGAAGCAAATCTTGATACCTTACCAATTTTTATTAAAGAAGGAACATTCATAGCTCATGGTTCTATTAAACAATCTACAGAACACCGTGAAGAGGATTTGCAAATTCATTTGTACCCAACTACTCATGGTACGGCAAAGTATGCTTTATATGAGGATGATGGAAAAACATTTTCTTATGAACAAGGTCACTATTTAGAGAAACATGTTTCCTGTGAATTCCATGCCAATAGGGTTGAATTTACGATTGAAAATAGAGGAAACTATCAGCCTGATTGGAAAGAATGGACATTAGTCATACACGGATCTCTTGAAGAGAAGGAAGTTTTCATAAACGGTGAGAGTATTTCACCTGAATACTTTATTGAAAATGGAAGGGAAAAGATTCGTATTAAGTTAGATATTTAAAGGATCACTTGCCTAAAAGATCCTCGTATTAATTTGCGAGAACTACTAGACAAATCATTTCGTTTTTTAGGGAGGTGATTACCGGAAAAAAAAGCGCAAGCAAAAAGATTGTGAAACACCTAGAAAGGCTAGTAAAAAGTAGAGGAGTGGGTGGATTGAAAAAGTGTTTGAGTAAAAGTGTAGTACTGATGATGATGGCAATTATGTTGTTTTCGAGTTTGTCCTTTTCTTATCACAACACTGCTTCAGCTGAGACGACAGATTCTACAATCAGAATTTATTATGAAAGAGAAGATCAAAATTACGACAAATGGGGACTATGGCTATGGGGAGATGTTGCGACACCTTCTGATCAAGCAGGTGGATGGCCAACAGGTGCTACTCCTTTTTCAAATGAGCAAATAGGAGAGCATGGAGCATATGTTGATATTGAATTAAATGAAAATCCAGGGGTAATCAACTTCATCGTTGTTAATCGGGAAACGGGTGAGAAAGACGGGGATAGCAAGGCATTTACAAAGCTAAATGAATATGACTCAGTGTATATTACAGAGGGAGACGACTATGTTTATACCTCGCCAGATCTTACAGTCATAGTTGAAAATAGTAACGCACATTTCCCTAAATGGTCGGAGAATTCAACCATTTATGAAGTGAATGTAAGACAATATACAGAAGAAGGAACCTTTCAAGCATTTGAAAAGCATTTACCACGATTAAAGCAGCTAGGAGTAGAAGTCTTATGGTTTATGCCGATTCATCCGATTTCTCAAGAGGGGCGAATTGGAACATTAGGCTCCTATTATGCCATCCAGGATTATAAAGCGATTAATCCAGAATTTGGAACAATGGAAGATTTCAAAAGATTGGTGGATCGAGCACATGAAATGGGCTTTAAAGTGATGCTTGATTGGGTAGCGAATCATACAGGAAAAGACCATGTTTGGACAGAAAAAAAAGAATGGTACACATTGGATGACGAAGGAAATATCACTCATCCACCGGGTACAAACTGGTTGGATGTAGCCGATTTAAATTATGAAAATGCTAACATGCGAGCTGCGATGATCGATGCAATGAAATATTGGGTAGAAGAAGCTGATATTGATGGTTATCGTGCTGATTACGCAGTTGGTGTACCAGTAGACTTCTGGGAAACCGCACGTAAAGAACTTGATAAAATTAAACCAGTTTATATGTTAGCAGAAGATAACGTTGAATATGATTTGTTAAAAAATGCTTTCAACTTCAACTATGGCTGGGAGCTTTCTCATACGATGAGAGATATTGCGGCAGGAAATAAGAGTGCAAAAAATATAGAGTTTTATGTGAATAAAATGAAACGACTGTATCCAACTGGCTCTTATGCGATGCATTGGACGACAAATCATGATGAAAATTCATGGGAAGGTACAACACAAGAGTTATTCGGAGAAGCCGAAAAAACAATGGCTGCCCTAACCTTTACTTTACCAGGCATACCGTTAATTTATTCTGGACAAGAAGCAGGACTGAATAAAAGATTAGCGTTCTTTGATAAAGATGAAATTTCGTGGGAAGACTTAACTATGCAAGATTTCTACAAAGATCTAGTTCGACTTAAAAAGAAACATCAGGCATTGTGGAATGGTTCAGCTGGTGGAGAGACGAACTTTTTTGAAACATCTGACGAACGTATTCTTGCTTTTGAAAGAGTAAAAGGTAAATCGAAGGTCATTGTTGTTATGAATCTTTCACCAGAACCTGTTTCTGGTAACGTAGAAGGTAGCTCTCTAGAAGGCAAATATCACTTATATCCTTCGAATAAGCTCTTTAAATTGAACAGTAAGCAACAGTTCAACTTAGAACCGTGGGACTATAAAATTATAGTTAAGTAAATAAGGTATCTTATCTTTACAACCCGGGATGACTAGTAAATAAAGAATCTAGTCATCCTATTTCCATTTCATTTCACAATCAACACAGGACAATTTGCTCTTTTTGCTACTTTATGACTTACACTTCCTAATACAAACTCCTGAAGGCCATTTAAGCCACGACTCCCAATCACCACAATATCCATATTGTTATCGTTTACATATTTGACTATTGTTGGTCCGGGTTCACCGTGGAGGATCTTAATTTCATAAGATACTCCTGCTTCTAGTGCCCTTTTTTCCACTTCCTTCATCCGTTCTTTACGTTGATCGTTAATATCAACTGAGTTCCAGTTACTAAGAACATCTGATTTAGCTCGATCAGGATCAACAACGTACACAACATCAATTTTGGAGCCCTTACTACATTGTGCGATATGAATGGCATTTTCGGCTGCGCGTTTAGAATGTTCGGAGCCGTCGGATGCTAATAAAATTCTTTTATACATTCTGTATACCTCCTAAGATTAGGATATTTTATGATAAGTAAAAATTTACCGACACAAATTTTGATATTATGTTGCATGGGGTAGAAAACTAGAGAAATAAAGAGTATATAGAAAATGTATACGCTTACTGGTTGCTTCACAAAATCTTGAAAAACATTTATAATGCTTTTTGTTAACAACGGACCCGACTTTCATGAGAGTTGAAAGTCATTAAAAAATAAAAGTGAAAAAGGAGAGGATTTTTTTTGGATAATATGACAATTAAATATTCTTGGTTTGGAAATATTAGAGGAGACATCTTATCAGGTATCGTTGTAGCGCTCGCTTTAATTCCTGAGGCTATCGCATTCTCAATTATTGCAGGTGTTGATCCTATGATTGGGTTGTATGCCTCATTTTGTATTGCTGTAACAATAGCATTTGTCGGCGGACGTCCCGGAATGATTTCAGCCGCAACTGGTGCGACCGCTCTGCTTATGACAACATTAGTTGCTGACTATGGATTGCAGTATTTACTTGCAGCAACCATTCTAACTGGTATTATTCAAATCGTAATGGGGATTTTGAAATTAGGCAGATTGATGAAATTTGTGCCTCGTTCGGTTATGACTGGCTTCGTTAATGCTTTGGCTATCCTTATCTTTACTGCACAATTGCCTCATTTTGTTGGTGAATCTTGGCCAATGTATACAATGGTTCTAGGTGCTCTAGCTATTATTTACATTTTACCTCGTTTTACTAAGGTTGTGCCATCACCTTTAGTAGCAATTGTTGTGATTTCGATTATTGCTGTAATGACAGGAAGTAATGTTGGAACGGTAGGAGATATGGGTGAGTTATCTCAAACATTACCGATGTTTTTAATACCAGATATTCCTTTTACTTTTGAAACATTACAAATCATTTTCCCGTATTCTTTATCAATTGCCATTGTTGGGTTAGTTGAGTCATTATTAACAGCTCAAATCGTAGATGATATGACAGATACAGGCAGTGACAAAAATAAAGAAGCTCGTGGGCAAGGTATTGCAAACATTGTGTCAGGATTTTTTGGCGGAATGGCCGGTTGTGCAATGATTGGACAATCGGTAATTAATGTGAAGTCAGGTGGTAGAGGACGTTTATCTGCTTTAGTAGCGGGTGTTTTCTTAATGGTCCTAATCCTACTGCTCAATGACCTGTTAGTTCAAATCCCAATGGCTGCTCTTGTAGGAGTTATGTTTATGGTATCAATCGGAACTTTTGACTGGACATCATTAAAAACACTTCATAAGGTACCATTAACAGATACAATCGTTATGGTTGTAACAGTGATCACGGTTCTTATGACACATGACTTGTCTAAAGGTGTTCTTGTTGGAATTATTTTAAGTGCAATTTTCTTTGCATCTAAAATTTCTAAGGTGAAGATTACAAGCTTATCCTCAGATCAATCTAGCAAGAAAATATACCGTGTGTCTGGTCAACTATTCTTTGCATCTGTTACTGATTTTGTTGAAAGCTTCAATTATAGAGAAAATGTAAAAGAAGTTGATTTAGATTTAACAAATGCTCACCTTTGGGACGATTCGGCAGTAGGTGCTATCGATAAAGTCATTATTAAATATCATCAAAATGGTGTGAAGGTTAACCTTATTGGTGTGAATACAGAAAGTAACAAATTAATAGAGAAAATTGCTGTTCATAATAAGCCAGGCGGTTTAAGCAAAGTCGCAAACCATTAAAAAATATTAGAACATCAAAGCAACATGATTTGATGTTCTTTTTTTATTGAATATATAAGTAAATTATTATATATTAATCTATGGATGTTAATGGAGGTGCTTAGTGTGTCAGAAACAACAGTTGAAATAGAAAAAGCTGCAACAATTCTAAAATTGTTAGGTGATAAAACACGTTTAACAATGGTCAAAATGTTAGATTCAAATGATTGCTGTGTTTGTGAGTTTGTTGAAATCTTTAAAGCCAGTCAACCAGCTATTAGTCAGCATCTTCGCAAATTAAAAGATGCAGGAGTTGTGAAAGAAACAAGAAGAGGGCAGTGGATTATTTATTCTTTAAACAAAAATAATGAATATTACACACTTGTTCAACATGTGCTTGAACATCTCCCAAATCAAGATTTTCGAATAAAAGAACTAGAGGAACAGGGATTACGTATTTCGTGTGAATAATGGAGGTTTATGAAATGACATCTGTAATTTTAGCATCAATTATCTTTTTACTCACACTGACGCTAGTCATATGGCAACCAAAAGGCTTGTCTATTGGCTGGTCTGCTTGTGGCGGTGCTATTTTAGCTCTACTAGTAGGTGTTGTAGATTTTAATGATGTAATTGATGTAACATCAATTGTTTGGAACGCGACCTTAGCGTTTATTGCAATTATTATTATTTCACTCATTTTAGATGAAATAGGTTTCTTTGAATGGTCAGCTTTGCATATGGCAAGAGCAGCTCGAGGAAACGGAATAAAAATGTTCGTTTATGTAAGTATTCTAGGTGCAATAGTAGCGGCATTCTTTGCAAACGATGGAGCTGCTTTGATTCTTACACCGATTGTCTTAGCAATGGTAAGAAACTTAAACTTTAGTGAAAAAATGGTTTTTCCATTTATCATGGCTAGTGGATTCATTGCAGATACAACATCTCTTCCATTAGTGGTCAGTAATTTAGTTAATATTGTGTCAGCTGACTTCTTTGGAATTGGGTTTGTTGAGTTTGCATCAAGAATGATTATCCCTAACTTTTTCTCCTTAGGAGCAAGTATCTTAGTGCTATTTCTATTTTTCCGAAAAAGTATTCCTAGCAACTATGATATAACTAATCTGAAAAAACCTGCTGATGCAATCCGTGATATGAAAATGTTTAAATTGTCTTGGTTTGTTTTAGGAATCTTACTTGTAGGATATTTCGCGAGTGAATTTATCGGTATTCCTGTTTCAATAATTGCTGGAATTGTTGCGATCTTCTTTTTGTTCATGGCACAGAGAAGTCCTGCAGTTAACACAAAATCTGTCATAAAAGGTGCACCGTGGGCAATCGTGTTTTTCTCAATTGGAATGTATGTAGTTGTTTACAGCTTACGAAATGTTGGATTAACAGATGTGTTAGCAGATTTAATTCAAGTAACAGCCGATCAAGGCTTATTCGCTGCAACAGTTGGAATGGGCTTTATTGCGGCGATTTTATCATCGATTATGAATAACATGCCTACAGTTATGATCGATGCGTTAGCTATCTCAGACACAAACACAACGGGCGTTGTAAGAGAAGCACTTATTTATGCGAATGTGATTGGATCAGATTTAGGACCAAAAATTACACCAATCGGATCACTTGCGACGTTATTATGGTTGCACGTTCTCTCTTTAAAAGGTGTGAAAATTTCTTGGGGTACGTACTTTAAAACAGGAATCATTTTAACCATCCCGACATTGTTCATTACACTTGTTGGCTTATATATTTGGTTACTAATCATTCATTAATCTTAATAAAAAAGGAGCAAAACAATCATGTCTAAAAAAACAATCTACTTCTTATGCACTGGAAATTCTTGCAGAAGCCAAATGGCAGAAGGCTGGGCAAAAAAACATTTAGGTGATGAGTGGGAAGTGAAAAGCGCTGGTTTAGAGGCACACGGCTTAAATCCGAATGCAGTAAAGGCGATGAAAGAGACTGGTATTGACATTTCAACTCAAACTTCTGATGTGATTGATCCAGACATTCTAAATAATGCCGATTTAATCGTCACATTATGTGGTCATGCAGCAGATCATTGCCCTGTCACACCACCACATATTAAACGCGTTCACTGGGGCTTTGATGATCCTGCTAAAGCTGAAGGTACCGAAGAAGAGAAATGGGCATTCTTCCAGCGTGTTCGTGATGAAATTGGGGAAAGAATTGAACGATTTGCGAAGACTGGTGAATAATGAAGTTATCAGATAGGGTAAAAAGCCGTGAGGAATCTCTCGGCTTTTCCTTTAATCTTTAAAAACAATAAGGAGATGATAGCGAAATGAAAGTGGAGATATTCGATCCTGCCATGTGCTGTTCAACAGGCGTGTGTGGACCAAGTGTAGATCCTGAGTTAACTCGTGTTGCTTCAGCTGTTTATTCGCTAGAAAAAAACGGGTTTGAGATCAAGCGTTATAATCTTACGGGTGAACCGGGTGCATTTGCAGAAAATAACGAAGTATCCAAAATTCTTGCTGAAAAAGGTCCGGATGCTCTTCCAATCACTCTTGTAGATAACTTTATTAAAAAGGTCGGAAACTACCCTACAAATGATGAGCTTTCGGAATGGTTTGGTGTAGCAAAAGATAAGTTAAATGAAAAGCCAAGAAAAAGATTGTCAATCAATCTAAAGCAACTGTAAACGATGGAAGGAGGGAGAGGATGTTTCAATCCTTTCACCCTGAGCTTATTACAACCCCATTTTTATTCTTTACTGGAAAAGGTGGGGTAGGAAAAACGTCAACTGCGTGTGCTTCAGCAGTTGCACTAGCAGACGAGGGCAAACAAGTATTGTTGGTCAGTACAGATCCAGCTTCAAATTTACAGGATGTATTAGAAATTGAACTTAGTAATATTCCAACACGTATTCCACATATCCCCAACCTTACTGTGTGTAATTTAGATCCGGAAGAAGCTGCAAACAATTATCGAGAAAAGATGATCGGTCCGTATCGGGGTAAATTACCGGATGCTGTACTCGTGACAATGGAAGAACAATTATCTGGTGCATGTACAGTTGAGATAGCAGCTTTTGATGAATTCACAAGCCTATTGTCAGATTATTCCATTACAAGCAAATACGACTACATTATATTTGATACAGCACCTACTGGACATACATTAAGGCTTTTACAGCTACCTACTGCTTGGACTGGTTTTCTTGAAGAAAGTACACATGGTGCCTCTTGTTTAGGTCCTTTATCTGGGTTAGGAGATAAGAAGGATATATATGCTAAAACGGTTAAGGTATTGTCTGACTCAAATAAAACAACGTTATGCTTAGTTACACGACCTGAAAGTTCTTCTATTCAGGAAGCAAAAAGGGCTTCAGCTGAACTAAGAGGAATAGGAATAGAAAATCAGGTGCTTATTATGAATGGTGTGTTACAACAGCAAGTTCCAGATGATGAAGTCTCTTCAGCCTTTTTTCATCGTCAGCAGCTTGCTTTAACAAATATCCCTAATGAATTAAAACAGGTGCCAATTTATTCGTTGCCGTTTGTTTCTTACAATTTGACGGGAATTCAGAATCTTCGCCATTTATTCGGACAAGGAGTTATGTCAGAAGTAGATGATGTAAGTGAGGGAGATGATCTTGTTCAGTTGAGTAAATTAACTAACGTGATCGATGACTTGTCGAGCTCAAATAAACGGATAATTTTCACTATGGGAAAAGGAGGAGTTGGGAAAACAACTGTTGCATCTGCCATTGCGGTTGGACTAGTTGAACAAGGGCATAAAGTTCATTTAACAACAACAGACCCTGCCGCTCATCTTCAATATATGTTTAATCATCATGAGATCCATAACAACCTATCGATAAGCGCAATCGACCCTAGTGAGGAAGTTGAGAAGTACAAGAAAGAAGTTCTTTTAAATGCAAGTGAAGATCTTGACGAAGATGAATTAGATTATTTACAAGAAGATTTAAACTCCCCTTGTACCGAAGAAATTGCGGTTTTCAGAGCATTCGCAAAGGTAGTTGCTAGATCTGAAAACGAGATTGTGGTAATCGATACGGCGCCTACAGGTCACACGTTGCTGTTATTAGATTCAACGCAGATTTATCATAAGGAACTTGCACGATCTACAGGTGAAGTACCGGAAAGTGTTAGCAATTTGCTACCACGGTTAAGAGATCCTAATGAAACAAGTGTACTAATTGTTACATTAGCTGAAACAACTCCTGTATTGGAAGCTGAGAGACTTCAGAAGGATTTGTTACGAGCAGATATTCAGCCTAAATGGTGGATCATTAATCAAAGTATGTACGCAACTGAAACAACAGACCCTATTTTAAAAGGTAGAGCTCGTTCAGAAGAGCAGTGGATCAAAATGGTTAAAGAAAAACTTGCACCCCATGCTGCCATTATTCCATGGATTAGTGACGAAAAGATAGGATATGAAGCGATTAAAGACTACATAAAAATGTAGAAGAAATTTAGGAGGTAAATAAAATTATGACAAAAAATTATCATGAACTAGTTAAAGGACGAATCTATATTGGTGGAGCAGATGACATCAATGATGTAATGGAAAATGAAAAAGTAGATATTGCCTATGATTTAAGAGCAGAGGCACCAAAAGCCGAATCACCATATCATCATGTACACAGCCCAATTGTGGATGACGCAGACCATCAAGATGAATCAGTAAAAAAATCTATTGATTCTGTTGTTTCTTCCTACAATGAGGGCAAAAAGGTTTATTTTCATTGCCAAGGTGGAAGTAATCGAACAGGAACTGTTGCCATCGGTACCCTTTTATCTTTAGGACAAGCTAAAACCATCGAAGAAGCAGAAGAAATGGCAAAAACTGCAAGACCTAAAATTAATGTGAAGCCTGAAATGAAAGAAGCATTAAAAAGAATCTATCCTAATGCATAATCTAAAAAGGGGGAAAGGATGATGAATATAACGGATGGAGCGAAGGAACTGTTAATGAACTTTTTAAGTGAAAAAGGAGCAGAGGGAATACGCCTTACGTCAATTGCAGGATGTTGTGGACCACAATTTACGATCTCGTTAGATGCACCAATTGAATCAGATGAAGTTTCAATCATTAATGGGATAAAGGTTGCGATTGATTCACAACTTGCTGGAACTAAGGAATTAACTTTAGATAAAGAGGAAAATCAGGATGGTGCAGGGCTAGTCTTATTAGGAGCAAGCAATTGCTGTTAAGCTACCAGGGGAAAGGTCATTCCTTATGAGGAGACCTTTCCTTTTTTGTCTTTCTCCGTTGAACAGAAATGCATCTCAGGTATTTTCCTCATTTTAGCAACAACTAGCTGTATGACAGCAGGTTGCATTCAAGTCTTTCTTTTCTTTTCTTTTTTTTACCTTTGTTTTTATCATTTTAGCAGATGTTACCCAATGATGATGTTTGTCTATTTTTCTCAATTTTTCTTGCTGTAACTTAAAAAGCATAAAAATCTCATAATCATTTATCATCTAATTATCCCCTTTAACTGAATTATTTTGATGTATTAATCAAAAAAAATTGATGTAGAACCTAAAAAAATTTATCAGCAAGTAGTCGTGAATCGGCAAAAAGGTTTGCTAATAATAGGTGTTAACTTCGTAGATTAAGCTTGTAGTTGTTCCATGTACTCCTAGTTTTTACTAATGATGTCGAGCTCCTCTTTCGTCAAAAATATCTTTTCTAAATCAAATTTTTTTGATGTTTTAACTATATATCCAAAATTTACTATTGTCAACAAATTAATCAAAAAAAATTGATATAAAGAGGAGAAAAAAATGAATGTAACCATACAAAATATGAAGAGTGACCATTATCTTCAGGTGAAGCAAATTTATTTAGAAGGAATTGCGACTGGAAACGCTACTTTTCAGTCCGAAGCACCCACATGGAAAGATTGGGATGAGGGACATACAGCTAGCTGTCGTATCATTGCTACCTTAGGGGGTGAAATAGTTGGGTGGGCAGCATTAAGTCCTGTTTCAGGCAGATGTGTTTATGCGGGAGTTGCAGAGGTGAGTGTTTATGCTGGTCAGGATTATAAAGGGAAAGGATTTGGAAAAGTCTTACTTCAAACATTAATTAAAGAAAGTGAAGATAATGGCTTCTGGACACTTCAAGCTGGTATCTTTCCAGAAAATAAAGCTAGTATTAACCTACATAAAAAATTAGGTTTTGAGAAGTAGGGATGAGAGAAAAGATTGGGAAAATGAATGGAGTATGGAGAGATGTTTTGTTATTAGAAAGAAGAAGCAGAACGCATGGGAATAATTAGGTGCTATATCTAGGAGCATGTTTATCCTTTACAAGTGACACTACCATGCGATACTATATACTAGTAGTAAGTATTACTTAATATCTGTATTACGAAATACCTGTAATATAGAGTACTAAATAAAATTAGTGAATTACAAATGAGGGATTAATTTGGAAAATATTACAGAAATGCTGAAAGGGGTGCTAGAGGGTTGCGTACTTGAGATCATCAGCCGTGGCGAAACTTACGGCTATGAAATTACGCAACAGCTGCGTGAACTTGGATTCACTGATGTGGTTGAAGGCACTGTTTATACGATTACCATGAGGCTTGAAAAAAACAATTTGGTGAACATCGAGAAAAAGCCATCCAATATGGGACCGCCGAGAAAATTTTACACACTCAATGCAGCAGGTCAAGAGCATCTTGAAACTTTTTGGAAGAAATGGGAATTTGTCTCGAGTAAAATTAACGAACTCAAAACAAAAATAAAATAAAAAGGAGAAACAATATGAATATTATTGAAAAAATGATCGGAAGTCTGGAAGACAAGCGAGAATGGAAGGCGATGGAGGCACGTGCAAAGGCACTTCCAAGTGAGTATCATAACGCTTATAAAGCCATTCAAAAGTATATGTGGACTACTGGTGGTCCTGCTGAATGGAAGGAATGCAGCCGTATCTTTAATGGAATAATCGACCTTTTTGAGGAAGGTGCAGCAGAAGGCAAGAAAGTCACTGACCTCACAGGTGAAGACGTGGCTTCTTTCTGCGATGAACTCGTGAAGGATACGAAAACGTGGTCGGATAAGTATCGCACGAAGTTGAACGATACGGTTGGTCGGGGATAAATGGTTTTGCCAAGCTGCAAACTATTAATAGCTTAGAAACCAAAAGGAAGTTCCATCTACTCTAACTTTAGAAAATGTATTCTAAAAAGAAGAGGAGGATGATAAGATCCTCCTCCTTAAGTCTAATTAATGTAAGTATTCACTTAAAGCTTGTTGCAGTGTTCCCAATGTTTTTGATTTTTGTTCAAATGAGATACCAAGGTGTATCATTTTTCTCACAACTTCTACTCGTAAACCAGTAATAACTGATTTACATCCCATCATACTTGCACCATCTATTATTTTTAATAAATGTTCAATCACATCAATCTCCATATCGGCAATACCTGATAAATCAATAATTAATGTTTGAATGCGTAGCACTCCAATTTCAGTTAGTACTTTTTCTTCTAAGATATGTGTGCGAAATTCATCTATAGCACCAATTAGTGGCAATATACAGACTGAGGAATTAATTGGGATGATCGGCACAGACAAATTCTCGACTAGCTCTCTATGTGCCTTAATCAAAGAATCCTTATATGTAGAGTAACTAATAAAAAAAGCATTTAAAAAGTCATCAATTTGATTATTTACTTCTTTTTCAAGAGTGAAAAAGTTTTCAATAATTTTATCATTTGTTAACCTGTTATACTCTTTAATTAGAAACCAAATTGTACGACGAATGGCTTGCACCCACTCTAATTTAAATGATAGGTCAATTGAATGAGTAGCCCAAGCAATACCTTCGTGTTTGGCAAACTGTCGAAGCTCTTTTTCTTTTCGGTCAATAATATAGAAAACAAGAATCTTAGCATTATTTACTAGATCGATATTTCCAATATGTAAAATGTCATCAATCATATCTTTTACATTAACAGCTTCAGAAAGAAGCAACTCTTCGAAGCTTTGAATGTTTTTCTCAAAAAAATCTTTTAATTGATATGATTCATGGTAGAAGAATTCCACTGTAATCCCCCCAATATGCTTTAAATTTTTTGAATTCTACTGCCTAATTTCATTTTATTATAGTATTTGAGAAAAATAAACGGATTCTTTGGCCTAAATTACAACAGAAAAAGCAGTGGTTCTTTCTTAGTAACAGCAGACCATAGTTAAAAAGGGAACTTAAAAAAAGGACCCCATATGGTGTGAAATTGTGAGGTCGTTTTGTTTAAATTAGTGTCATTAATGACCCACCAATTGCCCCTGTAATAACGACGATCCAAGGTGGAACTTTATAATACACCAACATGGTGAAAAGAATTGCAGCAAGTGCAAAGTCAATTGGAGCTAATATTGAACTCGTCCAGATAGGCTGATAGAAGGCAGAAATTAAAATGCCAACTACTGCAGCATTTACTCCCATTAATGCACCTTTGATTTTAGGATTTCGACGCAAAGCGTCCCAAAATGGAAGTGTACCAAAAATTAATAGAAATGCTGGTAAAAAGATCGCGATTGTAGCTAAAAGGCCTCCTTGCCATCCATTTATCACGGCCCCTAAATAGGCAGCGAATGTAAAGAGTGGGCCAGGAACAGCTTGTGCAGCACCGTATCCAGCTAAGAAAGCTTCTTCACTCATCCATCCTGTTGGTACAAATTCACGTTCAAGTAACGGTAAAACAACGTGACCACCACCAAATACTAAAGAACCTGAACGATAAAAGCTATCAAACATGGCAATCCAATTTAATGCTGTTGTTTCTCTCAAAATTGGCAAAAGGACGAGAAGTCCAAAAAACAACGATAAGCATACTAATGCAAAAGGCTTTGAAATAGGTACTTGTAAATCAGCATCATCAGTATTGGTATTTTCTTTATACAATAGAAAACCGATAAAAGCAGCAAGTAGAATAACACCGACTTGCGTAAAAGCTGTTTGCCATAAAAGGGTAATCACTAATGCTAATAAAGCGAGAGTTTTTCTCTTTAAATCAGGAGTAAGCTTTTGTGCCATTCCTAAAATAGCATGTGCCACAACGGCAACGGCTACAATTTTTAATCCATGTATCCAGCCTGCATCTGCTACATCTACTCCTTGAAGAATCAATGCAAAAACAATAAGAGCAATAACAGATGGCAATGTAAAACCAATAAATGAGACAATTCCTCCTAAGACGCCAGCTCTCATAACGCCAATTCCAATCCCCACTTGGCTACTTGCTGGACCTGGTAAGAACTGACACAGGGCAACTAAATCAGCATAGCTTTTTTCATCCAACCATTTCCTTTTACGAATATACTCATTGTGAAAATAACCTAAATGAGCTACAGGTCCTCCAAACGAGGTTAAACCAAGCCTTGTAGAAATAAAAAGTATTTCCATAAGTGCTTTAAAACTTAGATTTTGTTTCTTCATAAAAACTCACCTTCTTTTCTTAATCTTTTATTTCTTTAAATAACTCGTAAGCTTTCTTTCTAGCCTCAACTAGGACTTCATTTCCTTTTTCCGTAGTTGTGTAATATTTTCTAATTTTCCCCTCAACATTTCGTTCTTCTTTTTCTAATAACCCATCTGATTCCATAGAATGTAGAATGGGATAAAGAGTACCAGAACTGATATTATAGCCATGCTCTCTTAATTCTTCGACCATCCAAACTCCATAGATCGGGTGGTCCTTGGCATGATGCAAAATATGAATGTGGATAAAACCGAGAAATAGTTTGCGTAATACTTTATCTTCCAAACAATCACCCCCGGAAAGTTCAATATCAATACACAATATCGGTTTTCGATAACGAAAGTCTATAACATGAAAATATTATTTGCAATAACTTCGCAGTTATATTTACAAAATCTTAACATTGATATTGATCTAAATTTCATAATGATGTAGCGCTGTATAAGAAGTTTTCGATTGTGATTCGTAGATGGCGAAATATGTAGTAAATTGTAGAATCGAAGATAAAATGGGGAAAATCGTAGATGAATTCTGATAATCGAAGATAAACTCACTGTAATCGAAGATAAAACGTCCATAATCGAAGATAAATGACCTTTTTAAAATTTAGGCAGTATTTTTTGCTTCGTTTATAATGAAATTTAAGGAAAAGCAGGGGATTTATGTCATGTAGCATAACCTTTCTATAAAATAACAGTGAAAAACAAAAAAATAAAAGGAGGATTTGATCCAAAGTTCAAAGCCCCCTCAACAGACTCTTAATAAGCTATACAGATGATAATAGGAGTACCTCCAATCTCTTCTCTCCTATTTAAATAGATAAGATTCACCGTCATCAGGCACTAAAACGTTAGATGTCATATCTTTTTCCTTACTAAATTGTTTTAATTCTTCTCTAGATAAACCCCAGTGATTTACAGCCTCCATGTGGACTGCGATAATCTTGGAGGTAGGGGCTGCTTTATAAACTTCAAAAACATCATTTTTTCCCATAACAAGAGAACCGCCTTCAAAGAATTGATTATCACCAGCATTTACTACAATAATTTCTGGTTTGTGTGTGTTGATCACTTCCTGAACGGCTTCATACCACACTGTATCTCCAGCAACATATAGCGTTTTCTCAGTTTGATGTTTGAAAACAACACCACATACGAAACCAGTGAATTTTAAGATTTCGCCTCTTCCATGTTCACCTTTTGTTTTGATTAATTTGATACCTTCAAAGACTGTATTCTCTTGTAGAACCTCTACGTTTTGAAAACCAGCGCTTTGAATTTCTTTTGCGTCTTCCTCATTTTGGGCAAATATTTTCATATCTTTTGGCAATGCCTCTTTTGCCGCTTCATCCCAATGGTCATAATGGAGATGGGTGACAATAACCGCATCTACGTTGATCATATCTTCAATTGATGTAGGTAAGCTAACTAAAGGGTTATGCTGATCTTGTCTTAGTGAATTTGGGAATGGTGGGTAAGCTCCCTTTTCTGCTAACATTGGATCTATTAAAAATTTTTTACCGGCATATTCAACAATGATCGTCGCATTTCGTATTGTATTTATCTTCATGTGAAAAACTCCTTTTCTTTATAAATTCCTTTCTACAATGTATATTCTAAAATATAAGCTAATCACGGATACATAGAATAAATAAACTCTTTTGGCCTTTTTACTTTATTAATGAAAGGAGTTAAATCAATTGTTAGATCACACAGATTTAAAAATTCTAGATGAACTTTCCAAAAACAGCCGAATAACAATGAAAGAACTGGGCGAGAAAGTCCATTTAACAGGACCAGCTACTTCAGCAAGAGTGGAGAAGCTAGAGGATAGTGGAGTGATTGAAGGATATACGATTAAAGTGAACCAAGGTAAATTAGGTTATCATATATATGCTTTTATTACGATCATTACCCAAAGCATTAATCACCAACCGTATCTTTCTTTCGTTAAGCTTCATGATCAATATATCCTAAATAATTATAAAATTAGTGGCGAAGGCTGTTACTTACTTGAATGCAAATTTACGTCCAATGAACATATGAATCAATTTTTAGAAGCATTAAACGAGCATGCAAACTACAAATTATCGATTGTGATTAATAAATAGGGGAGTGTAACATGGAACATAACGTTTTTGAAGAGATGGCCAAAAGATATGATACAGAAGAAAGAATGGAATTAGCAAAAGTGATCGTGAAGGAAGTGAGAACTGAATTACAAAATAGCCATTCAAAATCTTTACTAGACTATGGAAGTGGTACTGGTCTTGTTAGTTTAGAATTGGCAGATTTAGTAGATTCTGTTTTGTTGGTTGATTCATCTAAAGAAATGCTGGAGGTCGCGAAAGCTAAAATATCTCATAAAGGAATCACTAACGCAAAGGTACTTTATTCAGATTTTACTCAAGAAACTCATGAGCTTAAGGCAGACATCGTGTTCATGTCACTGGTCCTTCTTCATATTCCGGACACGAAAAAAATACTACAAGAATTGTTCAACATTTTAAATCAAGATGGCAAGCTCATTATTGTCGATTTTGACAAAAACGATCACATTCATCATCCGAAAGTTCATAACGGTTTTTTACATGAAGAACTGAAAGAGATGTTACATGAAGTAGGATTTAAATCAGTTGACATGAAGACATTTCATCATGGACAGCGGATTTTTATGAATCAGGATGCTTCGATGTTTCTAGCTAGTAGTGTTAAGTGATAGTTTGTTCTCACTACAAAAGAGGTTACCAATCAAAACGGATTGGTAACCTCTTCATTCAAATCTATTTTACCGCTGTTCCAACAACATTGTCTCCACTTTTTGTGATAACATATTCCACTGTTTCCCCACTCCAATAATGGAATGTAAGTTGTACCTCACGGTTATCCTCGATTTCATTGAAGAACCGTTCGTTTCCATAAGGGAATGTGATTGTATTGTTCTCATAGTTAGGAGCAAATGCATATCCAAATTCTTTATAAGATGTCCAGTTCTGTGGTCCGGCTGCACTAGCATCATCTGTATAAACTGCTTCCATTGTTTTTAATAGATTTCCATTAAATTGCATTGGAATGGCAAAATCACTAGTAGAACCTGATGCGTCACTTGCAACAGGTGTATTATGATGATAAATAGTGAAGGTCCAATTTGCACCTTTATTGAATTTTGCAGTTAAAACAGCTGTTTCTCCTAAGTTATTTGAAGTGAACTTGGAAAGAAAGCTTGCTTTCAGAGTGAGTTTGTTACCATCTACGATATAGTCTTTTCCGGGAACTAAACGTTTTTTACCATGCTTTAGAGAAACGAATTTATTGCCATTTAAGTTAAGCGTTTTTGTTACGTCTGTTGTTTGATCCCCTTGTTTTAAGAAGATAAAATCAGTGTCTGCAGTTGAAGAACGACCTTTCCAGCTTGCTTTCATCATGTCGTATAATTGAGGGTCATTCCATTGTAATGTTGATCTGTTAAAATGCTGTCCATTGTCCCAAAGCATATGAATGAGTCCTTTTTGTTCAGCATAATTGATCATATACTCGAAGAATTTTAATTTTTCACCTTGTTGAATGGTACCAGTATTTTGATCAAAGCCTAGTAATCCAAACTCTCCAATTACAACAGGAATTCCATTAGAAGTGAATTTTTCGTAAACTCGATCAAAGTTTTCGGTGATATGATTTATTGATTGTTCGTCAAAAGTAGTGGTTCCTGCAACATTGACACTAAAAGGCCAGTATCCATAATAATGAACAGTCGAGATGATATATGGATCTTCTTTTTCGGAAATCCAATTATACAGGTTATCTACAAGTTCTTGCTTTTCGAAATTAGTATGAAGTGTAGGGATTACAAGGGCACGAGTATTGTTTTTTCCTCCAGAGCTTCTAACAATCTCGTAAAATGAATCATTAAGCTCATTTAAAAATTGTTGTCCTTGAGCATCTCCGCCATCTCCCCAAAATTGTGGCTCATTGAGACTTTCAAACATTAAATCTGACGGATAATGTTTAAAATGGTCAGAGAGTTGTGACCAAATCGCATTAAATTTCATGACGGTAGGATCATGATCCCAAGGCATGCCATTGGCAACCCAGCTCCATGAATCATGATGAACGTTGATCATCACTTTTAAGTCTGCATCTAGTGCCCAATTTACCACTGTATCCACTCTGCTTAGAAACTGTGGATTAATCGTATAGTCTGGGCCATCTCCTAATCTAGTGTCAAATGTAATTGGAATTCGGATACTATTAAAACCTTGTTTCTTAATTTTTTTGATAAGATCTTTTGTAACCTGTGGGTTTCCCCAGGCAGTTTCATCAAGAACAACCTTATTCGTATCAAAGCCATCAAACGTATTTCCTAAGTTCCAACCCGGCTGCATGCTATTTGCGTATTTAACAATATCATAGGCTGGTGATGTTGATTTAGCTTTTTCTTTAGCAAAACCAACCGTAGGGATTGTTACACTTATTACTAAAGCAATGGATAATAATAACTTGAAGAACCTCATTTAACTCGCCTCCTATTTTAGTAGACTAACAAAACTCCAATAAACCAAATCACCTCCACAATTAATCTGTAAACGTTTACAAAAATATGTTAGCAAAACAAGCTAAGTGTTTATACATGGAAAATTAGATGTGTTTTCATGAAGTAATTTGATTATTAGAGCACGTTTGGATGAAGATTTTTTTCCAATATCTCTAAATGACAATGGATTATTTCAATAATAATTAGGGTGTTTAACAGTAAGGAGTAGATGATAGAGTAAAGATAGCGTTTACATGCATTCTTTATTTTGGTAACCGTTTCCTATTACTAAATACTAACTAATGAAAATATAGCGAGGATGAGAATATGATGGAAAAAACAGTAGAAAAAAAGAGTTATGAATTTCCTTTTCAAAATCCTGATCTACCTTTAGAAACAAGAGTAAATGATCTGATCTCAAGATTCACCTTAGAAGAGAAGGTGAATTTAATGTGTCAATATCAGCCGGCTATTGAACGCTTGGGAATACATGCTCATAAGCAAGGTACTGAAGCGGCTCATGGCATGGCATGGTTAGGTAAAGCAACAACCTTTCCACAAACAATTGGACTGGCGTGCACGTGGAATCAGGAATTATTGAAAGAAGTTGGAGATGTTATCAGTACTGAAGCTAGAGCTTTTTATAAGAAAAACCCGGAAGTAAATGGATTAACCCTATGGGCTCCTACCGTTGATATGGAAAGAGACCCACGATGGGGAAGAACAGAAGAAGCTTATGGTGAGGATCCCTATTTAACAGGTAAGCTAGCATCGTCTCTTGTTAAAGGAATTCAGGGGGATCATCCGTTTTTCTTCAAAGCTGTTGCCACATTAAAGCACTTCTTAGCGAACAATAATGAAATTGATCGGGGAAGCTGTTCAGCTAGTATTGATCCGAGAAATATGCATGAGTATTATTTGAAAGCATTTGAAGTGCCCTTTAAAGAAGGCGGGGCTTACTCCATGATGACAGCATATAACTCGATTAATGGTACGCCAGCTATTCTTCACCCTTATGTAAAGGAAATCGTGAAAGAAAAATGGGGAATGAATGGGTTCGTCGTAAGTGATGCAGCCGACCTGTTGGGTGTTGTACGAGATCATGGATATTATAATGATCATGCACAATCTGTGGCTGATGCCATTAAAAACGGAATTGACAGTATGACAGATGACTTTGATGAAACAACAAAGGCAATTTTTGAAGCGTTAGAAAAGCAATTAGTAAATGAAAATGATTTAGACGGTGCCTTGCGAAATACATTCAGAGTTCGCTTCCGTTTAGGAGAGTTTGATCCTGCTGAAAATAATCCTTATTCAGTTATATCTGAATCAGTGATTTGTGATCCGAAACATGCTAAGGTGTCGGCTAAAGCGGCTAAGGAATCTATTGTTCTATTAAAAAATGAGCATAATATGTTGCCTTTAAATAAGGAAAAGGTAAATAAGGTTTCAGTAATAGGGCCGCTCGGAAACATCGTCTACCGAGATTGGTATTCAGGAGATTTTCCGTATTCTATTACTCCTTATGAAGGAATAAAAAATAAAATGGCAGGTAAGCAAGTAACATTCCATAGTGGGAATGATAAAGTCATTCTAAAATATCGTAATGAATTTGTTGGGTTAGACACAGATGAAAACAGCCCGCTAATCGCAAATAGAAAGATCAAAGAAGAAGCAGCAAGGTTTGAGCTTTCCGATTGGGGATGGGGTAGCTATACAGCCCGTTCACTTGATAATGGAAAATATGTAACAAGTGCAGATGATCAAAACATAGCAGCTTCAGCTGATGAAATATACGGGTGGTTTGTAAAAGAAGTTCTTCACTTACAACCAGAAAGCCAACAAGGTTTTAAGCTGTCCACGTGGAATAATCAAGCTGTTGTTTTAGATGAAGAAAAAAGGCTTAAGGTATCTGAAGGTACAGACGTGTCCCAGTCTTCTGTTCTTGAGAAAGAAATCATTGAAAATGGAATGGAAGAAGCAATTAAAGCGGCAAAGGAATCTGATGTTGCCATCGTTTTTGTAGGAAATAACCCGGTTGTGAACGGGAAAGAAGAAGTCGACCGTCCTGATATTACATTAGCTGAGGCTCAGGAAAAACTAATACAAGAAGTTTATAAAGTGAATCGAAATACAGTTGTCGTTGTAATCGGAAGCTATCCGTTTGCGATCAATTGGGTAGATGAACATATTCCGGCAGTTCTTTATACTTCACATGGAGGTCAGGAGCTAGGAAATGCAATAAGTGATGTGTTATTTGGAGACTATAATCCTGCGGGTCGTTTAAATATGACATGGTATCGTTCAGTAGATCAATTACCAGATCTATTAGACTACGATATTATCAAAGGTAAGCGAACATATATGTACTTCGATGATAAAGAATTATACCCATTTGGCCATGGAAAATCGTACTCCCAATTTGAATATAGTGATTTTAAGCTTAGTGAAAAAGATATCAATGAACATGGTGAGGTAACTGTAACAGTAAAAGTGAAAAACACTAGCACGCTCTCAGGTGATGAGGTTGTACAGCTGTATTTCCGTTCACTGCAATCGAGATTCCAAAGACCACTTAAACAGCTGATTGGGTTTGAACGAATTTTTATTGAAGCGGGAGAAACAAAAGAAGTCGAGCTAAAAGTAAAAGCAACTGATTTAGCCGTTTGGGATGTTACTAGAGATAAGCATTGTGTTGAAACGGGAGAATATGAATTGCTGATTGGTCAATCATCAGCTGATATTCAGTTACAAGAAAAGCTCCAAGTAATCGGTGAGGTGATTCCTTCACGTAATTTGTATATCAATACAAGAGCGGAAAACTATGATGACTATCAAGGCGTTATGATTAATGAATGCAAAGAGGGCGGGCACTCCGTTCAAGCGAAACCAGATTCCTGGATGATGTTCTCTGATGTAGATTTAAGTAAAGGAGTACATTCTATTGAAGCTCGTGTATCTAATAGTTCAGAAACAACACAAATTGATATCCACCTAGAACATCCTCAAGGAGAAAAAATTGGTCAGCTCCTTGTCCATAACACTGGAGGAAGCCAAGATTGGCACACTGTGACAGGAGCTGTTTCTATCAGAGAAAAGATTGAACACACGAAGGTTTATTTTGTATGTAAGGGTGAGGTATTCCTAAGCTACTTCCGATTCATTGCGTAGTCATAAAAAGGTTACTGGGGATTAATGTAAAGGTCAGACTGGCAGAGAGTGCCTACTGACCTTTTTTGAAAAAATGGGGTGAAAATATGGATCAAACTAATAAAAATGAGTTGAAGCTATGGTATAAAACTCCTGCAGCGAAGTGGGAGGAAGCACTTCCGTTAGGTAACGGGCGGTTAGGAGCAATGGTTTTCGGAGGAACAAAGGTTGAAAAACTTCAATTGAACGAAGATACATTATGGTCCGGTGAACCAGGTGAAAACATAAATAAACAAGCTAATCTTACTTTAGATAAGGTAAGAGAGCTTGTCTTTAATGGGAAATATGCTGAAGCTGAACAATTAATTGAAAGTAAGATGGTAGGAGAAGATAGTGAAGCATACCAGCCCCTAGGTGATTTGCATATTGAACATCTTGTTGAAGGAGACGTTATCGATTTTCGACGTGAACTAGATTTACAAACAGCTGTTGCTTTGACGGAATACAAAATAAATGGTGTTACATATAGGAGAGAAGCCTTTATAAGTCACCCAGATCAGGTTCTTGCGATAAGAGTAAAATCTTACGGTCAGGAATGTTCTCCTATTCGTTTAAGAATTCAACTAGATTCATTGCATCCACATAAAATAAACGAAGGCAAAGATAACTCTTTAATACTAAGTGGACAAAGTCCGATTTCTGTAAAAAATCAAGGTGAAATTCTTTATGACGATCATCGAGGCTTAAGATTTCAAATTCATATACAAGGAAAGACCAATAAGGGTGAATTATCAATCTCAAATGGGGCTCTTGAGGTTTCTGGTGACAATGAAGTGATGGTACTGCTAACAGCGAAAACGAATTTCACAAAGTTTAATGAAGTACCAGATCCGGATTTAGCAGGTATTCAAAAGCAATGTCAGGATATCCTCGCCAACGCAAACTATTGGGGATATGAGGAATTAAAAAATCGTCATTTAGTTGATTATCAGAGTTTGTTTCATCGTGTTTCATTATCTTTAGATCATGAACAGAAGTATGAGAAACTGCCAACAAACGAAAGACTTGAAATCTATAAAACGAACCGAGATGATATTGCACTTGAAGCCTTGTATTTCCAATACGGCCGATATTTATTAATCTCATCATCAAGACCGGGAACTCAGGCAGCAAATCTTCAAGGAATTTGGAATCCGTTTATTCAGCCACCGTGGAATAGTGATTATACAACAAATATAAACACAGAAATGAATTATTGGCCAGCAGAGGTATGTAACCTAACAGAATGTCATGATCCTCTTTTTGATTTAATAGAAGATTTGAGTATTACGGGTAAAAAGACTGCGAAAGAATTATACGGTGCTCGAGGTTTTGCTGTTCACCATAATGTTGATTTATGGAGGATGTCTACACCGTCCTCAGACCAGGCTTGTTGGGCTTTTTGGCCAATGGCAGGGGTGTGGCTGGCGAGTCATTTATGGGAGCATTATCTGTTTACATTAGACAATAAATTTCTAGAAGAAAAGGCGTATCCATTAATGAAAGAGGCTGCACAATTTTGCTTGGATTGGTTAGTAGAAGGACCTGAAGGCTATTTAGTAACAAATCCTTCCACATCACCGGAAAATAAATTTCTAACATATGACGGTCAACCAACTGCTGTTTCTTATGCTTCTACAATGGATATGACGTTAATGAGAGAGCTATTTCAGACTTGTTTGCAGGCCAGCAAACAATTGAATATTGAAGATGATTTCCTTGAAGAAGTGTCGGAAGCTCTAAAACGCTTAGCACCATATAAAATAAACAAAGCTGGACGATTGCAAGAATGGATCGAGGATTTTGCGGAGCATGAACCAGGTCATCGACATGTTTCACATTTATATGGACTATACCCAGGCAATCAAATAAATAGAAAACAAACTCCAAACTTAGTTGAAGCTGTGAGAAACACCTTAACCTATCGCTTAGAAAATGGTGGAGGACACACAGGGTGGAGCTGCGCGTGGCTCATTCATTTATTTGCTCGCCTTCATGATCCTATAAATGCACATGATTATTTGCAAACGTTACTAGCAAGATCCACACATCCTAATCTTTTCGATGATCATCCTCCTTTTCAAATTGATGGGAATTTCGGTGGAACGTCGGGAATTGCTGAAATGTTGGTTCAAAGCCATTTAGGAGAAATTGAGTTACTACCTGCATTACCAAAGGCTTGGAAAAATGGTAGGGTAAGCGGATTAAAAGCAAGAGGTGGATTCGAAGTAACGATAGAATGGGCTGATGGACAACTAACACTAGCAGAAATATCGTCTACTAAACAAACTGATGTCGTAGTTTCTTATAACAATCAACAGGTTAAGATCGAAAGTGAAGAAGGGACAGTTCTTACTACAAATGCAATAAAAGTAGATAGTAATTCAAAACTGATCGTTTTATCAGTTGAGAAATCAAAAATAGATTAGGAGGTAATAGAATGATTAGTACAAAAATCCCGAAAATGATTTATGGGGGAGATTATAATCCCGAACAATATGACCGTGAAACGATGGATGAAGATATAAGAATGTTTAAAAAGGCGAAAATTGATTTTGTGAGAGTGAATATTTTTGCATGGGCAACCTCTCAGAAGGATGAAGTTTCTTACGATTTTCAATGGTTAGATGAAGTGATTGATACCTTATATGAAAATGGTATAAGGGTAGGAATTGGAACAGGTACAGCAGCTCATCCAGCTTGGCTTGCTAAGAAATATCCAGATGTTTTACGAACTGAATTTGACGGAAAGAAACGTAAGTTTGGTGGTAGACATAATTCCTGCCCAAACAGCCTAACTTACCGAAAATATGCTTCGTTATTTGTGGAGAAACTTGTTGAGCGCTATAAGACGCATCCGGCTGTACTGCTTTGGAATATTTCAAATGAGTGGGGTGGAGCCTGCTATTGCGATCATTGTGAGAAAGCATTTCGTGTTTGGCTTAAAGAAAAATACGGTACATTAGATGATGTTAACAAAGCCTGGAACACAAGCTTTTGGGGACATACGTTTTATGACTGGGACGAGATTGTCACACCTAATCTACTTAGTGAACATTTTGGGGAAAGACACACAATGTTCCAGGGAATCTCCTTAGATTATGCACGTTTTAATTCTGATAGTATGTTAGAATGCCATAAAATGGAGTATGATATTATTAAAGAATCGATTCCTGATACGATTGTCACTACAAATATAATGGGTGCTTATAAACCACTAGATTATCAAAAGTGGGCCCCGTATATGGATGTGATCGCATGGGATAATTATCCTTCAATTGACACACCTGTTAGCTATACAGCGATGATGCATGACTTAATGCGCGGTTTAAAAGATGGCGAACCTTTTATGTTAATGGAGCAAACGCCAAGTCAGCAAAATTGGCAGCCATATAATGCATTGAAGCGTCCTGGTGTGATGAGGTTGTGGAGCTATCAAGCAGTTGCCCACGGCTCTGATACAGTGTTGTTTTTCCAAATGAGACGTTCAAGAGGAGCATGTGAAAAATTCCATGGAGCTGTGATCGAGCATGTCGGTCATGAGCATACAAGAGTTTTCCAAGAGGTAGCGGAACTGGGGGAAGAGCTTGATCAATTATCACATACTCTATTAAATTCAAGAGTCAAAGCAAAAGTAGCGATTGTGTTTGATTGGGATAATTGGTGGGCTGTTGAATATTCCTCAGGTCCATCTATCTCATTGAAATATGTAGATGAAGTTCACAAATACTATAAAGCTTTGTTTGACCAAAATATCCAAGTGGATATGATTGGTGTTGACGCGGATCTGAGTCAATATGAAGTTGTTATTGCCCCTGTTTTATACATGGTTAAGCCGGGATATGCAAAGAAGCTTGAACATTTTGTAGAAAAGGGGGGAACATTTTTAACCACTTTTCTTAGCGGGATTGTGGATGAAAATGATCTGGTCACATTAGGAGGTTATCCTGGTGAATTGCGTCAACTACTTGGAATATGGTCAGAAGAAATAGACGCACTTGCTCCAGAACATACAAATAAAATAATCATGGAAAAAGAATATGGCCTCTTAAAAAGTGAATATTCTTGTAACCTATTATTTGATCTTATTCACTCAGAGGGTGCGGAGACCATTGCCACCTATGGAGAGGATTTTTATCAGGGCCGACCGGTGGTAACGAAGAATAAATATGGTAAAGGGCAGGCATGGTATGTGGCATCAAGCCCTGATGAGGCATTTTTATATGGTTTACTTAATGGAATGATGAATGAAAAAGGAATAAGCAATAATTTTGCAGGGAATGAGCCTGGTGTTGAAATTACACAACGTATAAAGGGCGAAAAAACATATGTATTTGTTTTAAACCATAATAGTGATGCTATAAAAATCGAGCTTCCTTCTGTAAATGGACTTAATCTATTAACCGGAAAAAAAGTCGATCACTCAATTGAGCTGGCTTCATATGATGTTGCGATTATTGAGCAGAGTAAATGACGATGAAGGGGCTATCTTTTTTTAGCCTCTTTTCCCTACTGACCTATTCCTAGATAAATTTTACTAGTTCGCAAAAATTAAAGCGTTTACACACAAATCTTGGCGGTGCAATTTTATGAATCGTATCAAAAACTATTTTAATAATATGAAGCTCCATTCTAAGCTTGTATTTTCTTTTGTTATAGCTGTTATTATTCCATTGCTTATTGTTGGAACTTTTTTGACTCATGAATTAAGGTCCAATGCTCTCACCGATGCAAAAGAGCAAGTGTCCTCTGATTTAGAAAGGGTTAAAAAGCGTACTGCCGAGACGTTAGAAAAGGCAATATATGTATCGAATAACTTAACGTTAGATCATGATCTGAAAGATATTCTTAATAAGGAATATACAACTATTCAAGAAGTTGTTTCTTCGTATAATAGCTATCATAAATTTGAAGAATATCTTGAAACCTTTAATGAAATTTCGAACATACGTGTTTACACAAAGAATAAAACAATGCTAAATAATTGGAGATTTATTCCTGAGGAATTTATTGAAGATAATTTTTGGTATCATTCCGCAAAAAATGCTAATGGATTGATAGGCTGGTATTATATACCGGATGAAACAAAAAACAACGAAAAATACTTAAGCTTAGTAAGAAAGATCAACTATACGGATTATAAAACAAGCCCTCTTTTAGTGATTAATGTGAACAACAAGCATTTATACGATATGCTCAGCCAAGAACAAACACCGGTTATGATTATTGATGATAATAACTATATTGCCGTTTCAAATCGTAAAGAATTTATAGGTAAAAAGATAAATGATGTTGTTGCTAGTGAGCTGCCGCCTGATGAATGGTCAGGTACGTTTTCTGGGAAGGTTGATGGAGAAGAAGCTGAAGTTCTTGTTGATATTTTATTGCCTGAAATTAGCTCAAATAAACTTAGATTTGTCTCTGTTATCCCTCAGAAGGTCATTATGGAGGATGCGAATAAGTTTCTCGTTCTAGGATTAATTGTCATTGTTCTTAGTTTAGTAATTGCTGTTCTATTAATCTACTTTTTCTCCAAGCTCCTATCAAGAAGAATCCTTAGGTTAGGTGAACAGATTGATACCGTTTCTGAAGGAGATTTAAATGTTTATATTCAAGTAGATGGAGAAGATGAGATTGGGCTGTTATCTTACCAATTAAATTATATGATTCGAAATATAAGAGAGCTAATAGAAGAGGTAGACAAGGCGCACAGAAAAAACAATATCCTGGAAAAACGTCAGCAGGAAATAAAGTTAAAAATGATGGCAAGTCAAATTAACCCGCATTTTCTTTTCAATGCGTTAGAATCCATTAGGATGAAGGCACATATGAAGGGGGAAAAGGAAATTGCCGGTGTCGTAAAATTGCTAGGGAAATTAATGAGAAAAAGTATTTCTGTTACCGGTGAAATGGTCACGCTACAAAATGAAATTGACTTAGTTAAATGTTACTTAGAAATCCAAAAATTCCGCTATGATGACCGTTTAACTTATTCGTTAAATATTGATCCATTATCTGAGGAGCTTTATATTCATCCACTTATTATTCAGCCGCTTGTAGAAAATGCCGTTCTTCACGGTCTAGAAGATAAGTCACACGGTGGACAAGTAGCCATTAAGACAAAGGTGATAGGTGAAGAGTTACATGTACTTGTTTCAGATAATGGAGTTGGTATAGATGAAAAAAGGCTACAACTAATCAATAAAGCCTTGGAAAATATCGAGGATAATAGAGAAAATAGAATTGGTTTAGTGAATGTACATCAAAGACTTATCCTTACGTTTGGAAAGGAAAGTGGCTTAACAATTAAGAGTCAACCTAATAGTGGAACAGAGGTTTCATTTGTGATACCAGCAAGGGGGAAGGAACATGTATAACGTGTTAATTATTGATGACGAGCCGATGATTCGAGAAGGTTTGAGAACATTAATTCCTTGGGAGGACTTTGATTTCAACGTGATTGATACAGCAAAAGATGGACAAGAGGGGTTCGAAAAATATAAGGAGAATGAAGTCCATTTGATTCTTGTTGATATTCGGATGCCAAGGATGGATGGGATCACACTTATTGAAACTGTTAGGAGAAATGATGATCAGGTGCAATTTCTAGTACTGAGTGGATATGCTGATTTTTCTTATGCCCAAAAGGCTATTAGGCAAAATGTGACTGGCTATTTATTAAAACCAGTAGAGGAAGAAGAATTGATTGGATATGTGAAAGGAATTAAGAAAACGTTAGATCAAAAACAAACTTCTAACGAATTACTAGCTAGCAGCTTGCCTGATAATAGACAAGTTTTCTTGAAGGAATTGATTGATTCTAAAGAAAATGTTCCCTCTCAAAATTTGAATAATGACGTTGCAAAATTAGGTTTAGAAGCAAAAAATTATCAGGTAGTATTGATAAAAGTTTTAAATCAAACAAACATAGATTTAGAAGAAGCTAGATTACGTTTAACAAATTATATTGAAGAAACTTGGGGCTATTTGTTCAGTAGAAATCATTATCTTTGTATCCTACTAAAAGACATAAGACCTAATCTTGTTCATTATAACGAGTTGTATGATCTAGTAAGAAACCATCTGAAGGGCATCAATATTATGATGTCTGTAAGTCATGTTTTTCCAATCATTACTGACATTGGTGTTGAATATAGAAACACAAAAGCTAGACTCGATGATGCATTTTATTATAAAGAATCTAAATTTCTAAGATCTGATTCAGAACCTTTTTTAGTGGCTAGAAATCAAAAAGATAATGAAATTCACCTAAATGAGTTCCCAATCCATACATTTACAGAAAGACTCTATTTTGCTCTTGAAGCATTTAATGAACAGGCACTTAAAAATGAAATAATGGAAGCTGCGCAAACAATGATTAATATAGAGTACTCAGAGGAACAAATCAAAACAAGTTTTATCCGCTTATTATCAATGGTCCTTAATAAGTGCTCAGTGAATAAACCAGAGCTAAGTGATACGTTATCTGATCTTACGGCGGATCTTCATAAAATCAATGATAAAACATCTTTGTTTGTTCTAATAGAATACATTTATGATATATTGTGTAAAGTTATATCTAGTCAAAATGTTGGTGACCAGGAAGGGCAATTAAAGAAACTTGTAGATTTTATCCATCGTCATTATCATGAAAACTTAAAGTTGGAAACTTTGGCAAAGATATTTGATTATAATAGTGCCTATTTAGGTAAAATTTTCAAAAATCATACAGGAGAATACTTCAACACCTATCTTGATAAAATTCGAATGGAAAATGCAAAAACATTTTTAACAGAAGGGATGAAGGTTTACCAAGTAGCCGAAAAGGTTGGCTATTCTAACGTTGATTATTTTCATAATAAATTTAAAAAATATGTTGGTATGTCTCCAAGTAAATATAGAAGAAAAACACCTTAACGTACACGATTTTTTCGTTGTACGTTTTTTATATGATTTTATATATATAAATTCTATATGATTTTTGTTTAAATTTATTAGGTATTTAATCTTAATTGTATGCGCTATCATTGAGTTATAAGTAAGGAGGAATCAACGGATATGAAAACGGTTACTAGCAAAAAAACGGCTACAATCATTCAAACGAAGAAAAACAGCTTTTGGAAAACCTTAGTGCAACAAAAATACTTATATATGATGTCTGTTCCTTTTGTCATCCTAGTCATTATATTTAACTATCTTCCGTTATGGGGATGGACGATGGCCTTTCAAAATTACAAGCCAGGTCTACCTCTATTACAGCAAGAATGGGTTGGATTTGAGCATTTTATTGAACTATTTTCAGATGATCGGTTTTATCGGGCACTAAGAAATACACTAGGTATGAGTATTCTTGGGTTAACCATCGGCTTTGTGATGCCAATCATTTTTGCTGTACTGTTAAATGAAGTTCGCGTAAACATGTTCAAACGAACGGTTCAAACAATCACATATCTACCACACTTTGTATCTTGGGTTGTTGTTGCTGGGATTGTGACAAAAATGCTATCTACTGACGGTGGGGTAATCAATGATTTATTAATAAGCGTTGGCATACTAGACAAGCCTTTTCAATTCATGGCAGAAGGATCGTATTTTTGGGGGATTGTTGTAGCATCTGATATATGGAAAGAGATGGGATGGAACGCAATTATTTTCCTTGCAGCAATGTCAGGAATTGATTCTCAGCTTTACGAAGCGGCAAAGGTAGACGGTGCTGGTCGGTTAAGACAAATATGGCACATCACATTGCCGGGAATACGACCAACGATTCTCGTTCTATTAATCTTAAATATTGGGCACTTAACTAGCATTGGTTTTGAGAAGCAAATGCTATTAGGAAATAACTTAGTTGTAGACTTTGCCGAGGTACTAGACTTATATGCGTTGAACTATGGAATAGGGTTAGGACGATTCTCATATGGTACCGCGATTGGCATATTTAATTCAGTAGTTAGTATCATTCTACTTTTTGTGGCGAATGGAATTTTTAAGAAATATTCCAACTCCAGTGTAATGTAAGGAGGAAAATAAACATGCGGAAAGATAAGTCACTTTCTAAATCAACTGCAAAAGATCGACTATTTGATTGGTTTATTTATATCTATTTAATTCTAATCTCAATCGTCACCCTATATCCTTTTTTGAATGTAATTGCCATTTCATTTAATGAATCGGTTGATACAGTAAGAGGTGGCATTCATATTTGGCCAAGATCATTTACGTTAGACAATTATATGGAAATCTTCAAATACGATAACCTGATAACTGGTTTTATTAACTCGACTACCCGTACCATTATTGGAACTATTTTAGGTGTTATATCATCTGCAATGGTCGCATACACGCTTAGTCGAGCAGATTTTCAAGGGCGGAAATTATTCTCCATGATTATTGTGTTAACGATGTATTTCTCTGGTGGATTAATTCCAGGGTACATGTTGATAAGAGATTTAGGATTAGTAAATAGCTATTTGGTTTATATTATCCCAGGCCTTGTAAATGCATTTAATATTATCATTGTTCGTTCATTTATTGATGGACTTCCATATGCCCTTCAAGAATCAGCAAAAATTGATGGAGCAAATGATTTTATGATTTTTTGGAAGATTATCATGCCTTTATGTAAACCGGTACTTGCGACAATTGCCCTTTTTGTTGCCGTAATGCATTGGAATTCCTGGTTTGATACCTACTTATATAACAGCATGAATGAAAATTTAACAACGCTGCAATATGAATTAATGAAGATTTTGCAAAATACATCGGTAGGTAGTACAGATCCAAATGGGATGAAGGGGATGACTGGGGATCAATTAAAAGCATTTGTGTCTCCAGAGTCAATTAAAATGGCCATTTCAGTTGTAACAATTGTTCCTATTTTAGTCGTCTATCCATTTGTTCAAAAATATTTTGTGCAAGGAATGACAATTGGGGCTGTTAAAAGTTAATGAAGTCTATTAATAACTCAACTTTGTAGGAGGTGATCCAACTAAACTAGGTGTAAGAGAGTAGTAGATATAAACTTCTGTTCTATGTATACAATTTCAAACTAGGGGGTTTCATACATGAAAAAGAGTGTTAGTAAGATTGTTTTGTTCATGGCAATTAGTTTTGTTCTTATCATCTCAGGCTGTAGCAACAAGTCTGGAACTGAAACAGAAAAGAATAAAGAAGGCCTTACAGAGTTTACTCTATTTAGTGCAGATCCACATACGCAATGGGATAATATGGAAAGTCCTGTAAGTAAAGTTGTCAAAGAAAAAACAGGTGTAACGTTAAATCCTGAATTTGACGTAAATGGTGGAACTCAAAAAATTGCCTTAATGATTGCAAGTGGAGAGTATCCGGACATTATTGCACCAAAAGGTGAAGCAGGAAAATTAGTTGATGCTGGTGCACTTATTGATCTTACGGATCTTATTGAAGAGCATGCTCCTAACTTGAAAAAAGTATATGGCGATTATATGAATCGTCTAAAATGGAGCAGTGATGATGAGTCAATCTACATTTTACCTACGGCTCCTGTAGACACTCAGTACTTTAAGCCTAGTCATGGTGTGGGATTACAGCATGCAGTTGTAAAGGAACTTGGATATCCAGAAATTAATACGTTAAAGGATTTTGAAAACGCTATTAAAGAATATAAAGAAAAGGTACCAGAAGTAAATGGGCAATCTACTATTGGTTTATCACTATTAGCAGATGACTGGCGCATTATGATTTCGACGACAAACCCAGCTTTCTGGTCAACTGGTGCATCTGATGATGGAGAATACTATATTGATCCAGAAACGTATGAAGCAATGTTTCATTACAAGCGTCCAGAGGAGAGAGAGTACTTCCGTTGGTTAAATCATATGAATGATGAAGGGTTGCTTGATCCAGAAAGCTTTGTTCAAAAATATGATCAATATTTAGCTAAATTATCTTCAGGACGTGTATTAGGAATTATTGATGATGATTGGGAATTCGACGAGGCGCAGCGTGCATTACGTGAACAAGGTCAACAAGATAGAATGTATGGATTATACCCTGCGACACTGGAAGAAGATATGAAGCATGCGAACTTCCAAAGTGCTGGTTATTTAGCTGGCTGGGGGGTTGGTATCACAACTAATTGTGAAGATCCGGTAGCTGCCATCAAATTCTTAGATTTTCTAGCATCTGAAGAAGGTCAAATTCTTCAAAACTGGGGAATTGAAGGAGAGCACTACACAATTGAAGATGGAAAACGTGTCATTTCTGATGAAGAAATGGATAAAAGAAATAATAATGCTAACTATGTAAAAGAAACTGGTATTGGTGTATTAAAAGGCTTTGCTCCTCTTTATGGAGATGGAGTAACTGATTCAAATGGCCAAACATATACAATTGCTTCTCCAGAACAAATAAAAGATGCTTATACAGATGTAGAAAAAGAAGTATTAACTAACTATGGTGTTGAAATGTGGAAGGACTTATATCCACAGGAAGATGAATTCCCTATCAAACCTTGGGGTACATCTTTTAATATTCAAGTTCCTGGTGATTCAGATTTAGCGCTTATTGAACAAAAGGTGCTTGATATTGTGAAGAAACGTATTCCGGAGGCAATCTTAGCAAAACCTTCTGACTTTGATAAGGTGTATGATGGTTTCTTGAAAGAAATCGATGACGCTGGTGCGAAAGAAGCCGAAGCAATGAGAACAGAATTAATCAAAGAGCGAGTAGAGCTTTGGAATAACTAAGATAAAAAGATAAGAGACCCGAAATCACCTTTGGGTCTCTTTTAAAAATAAGGAACATTTAAGTGTAATTAATTTGAAAATTCGTCTATCTACCAAATAGATTTTTGGTAAATTGACTTAATGATATGAAGAGGTGTAAACATGAAATTTACAGATGGATATTGGATGATAAGGGAAGGCTTAGATTTAATTTCTGGCGTACAGTTTTTTAAGGCTACTATAACAGAGAATACATTAAAAGTATTAGTAGCACCGAAGGATATATCAGATCGAGGCTATCAACTAGATACGTCCTTATTAACAGTGGAATTTTCATCTCCAATGGAAGATGCGATTCGAGTAAAAATCATTCACCATAAAGGAGCATTGCAGCGTGGTCCAGAATTTCAGCTTTATGAACAGCAAGCACCTGTTTCAATAGAAGAAAATGAAGATACGATAACATTTAAGAGTGGAAAAACAAGTGCAGTCATTAATAAAAAGGGACCATGGGGAATTCAATACTTATATAATGGCAAAAAAATGACGGGCAGTGGATATAAGGCAATGTCCCACATTACGGAAACTGCCAATAAAACTACCTATGTTCGCGAAGAGCTCAATTTAGGTGTTGGGGAAAATATCTATGGTCTTGGTGAAAGGTTCACTTCCTTTGTAAAGAACGGACAAGAAATCGAGATATGGAATCAAGATGGAGGTACGGCATCACAACAATCCTATAAAAATATCCCTTTCTACGTATCAAACAAAGGGTATGGAGTCTTTATTAATCACCCGGAAAACGTATCTCTTGAAGTGGCTTCTGAAAAAGTATCAAAGATTCAATTCAGCGTAAAAGGTGAATCATTAGATTACATTATTTTTGGTGGAGAAACGTTAAAAAATGTTATTTCAAGCTATACATCATTAACAGGTAAACCAGCAATGCCACCTGCTTGGTCGTTTGGTTTATGGCTATCAACCTCGTTTACAACAAACTATGATGAGGAAACAGTGAATAGTTTCGTAGAAGGAATGCGTGAACGCGATATTCCATTATCGGTATTCCATTATGATTGTTTCTGGATGGAAGCATTAAATTGGACCGACTTTGAATGGGATCGAACCATGTTTCCAGATCCTGATGGAATGCTAAAACGAATGAAAGAAAAAGGATTAAAAATTTGCGTATGGATCAACCCTTATATTGCTCAGGAATCAAAGCTTTTTGACGAGACCGTTCAAAATGGCTATTTAATTAAACGCCCTAATGGAGATGTATGGCAATGGGATAAATGGCAGCCAGGTATGGGAATCGTTGATTTTACTAACCCTGCAGCATGTGAGTGGTATGCTAGTCATCTTAGAAGATTAGTAGATATGGGAGTAGATTCTTTTAAAACCGATTTTGGTGAAAGAATCCCGACCGATGTTGTTTACTTTGACGGCTCAAATCCTGACAAAATGCATAATTACTATACATTCTTATACAACAAGGTTGTATTTGATGTATTAAAAGAAAAGCTCGGAGAAGGAGAAGTTTCCCTATTCGCCCGTTCAGCAACAGCTGGTGGTCAACAATTCCCAGTTCACTGGGGTGGTGATTGTGACGCTACTTATGAATCAATGGCCGAAAGTATCCGCGGTGGATTGTCACTTGGTTTAACGGGATTTGGATTCTGGAGTCATGATATCGGCGGATTTGAAAGTACAGCGCCAGCTGATTTATATAAACGTTGGGTAGCATTTGGTCTTCTTTCTAGTCACAGCCGTTTGCATGGTAGTAAGTCTTATCGTGTTCCTTGGGCATATGATGAAGAGGCTGTTGAAGTGACGAGATTTTTCACAAAGTTAAAATCAACATTAATGCCATATATCTTTGATTCAGCGAATGATTCAGCAAAACTAGGGCTTCCGATGATGAGAGCTATGCTACTTGAGTTCCAAGACGATCCAGCTGTCGAAACCCTGGATAGACAATATATGTTTGGTGAATCCTTACTTGTAGCCCCAATATTTAACGAAGAAGGAGATGTATCATTTTATCTTCCAAAAGGAAAATGGACACATCTATTATCAAATGAAGTAATAGACGGAGGAGAATGGAGAACAGAAAATCATGGCTACTTAAGTCTTCCATTATATGCTCGTCCTAATTCACTCATTGCGTTCGGTTCAATTGTTAACAAAGCTGATTATGACTACGCAAACAATACCGAACTACACCTCTTCCAACTCGAAGACGGTAAAACAGCAACAGCCACTGTACGTAACCCTAAATCACAAGCAGAACTAGCAGTATCAGCAACCCGTACTGAAAATGAATTAACAATCAATATCTCTGAAACTGTAGGAAAACCATGGTCATTACTATTACGTGGTATCACAGAAATAACTAGAGCTGATCATGTGAAATTCGAATCAACAGAGCATGGAATAAAACTTATACCAGAGCATGGTGTTGAAAGCTTTACAGTTGTACTTTAATATAATGTCCTCTTAAGGTTTTTGCAATATGTTGGCATTCAAACAGAGTACTGCTTTGGGAAACTAGTTTTTTAAACGATAGTGTAATGGAGCGGAAGACACTTGACTCCTGCGGGAGGTAGAGGAAAGCAAGTGTCTGCAGCGCAATGAAACGAACCAGTACAAAGAGTTAACCCTATACCCTATAACACTCAACATAATGGAGGCAATAAATATGGCAATCATTCAATTCCCTAAAGACATGAAATGGGGAACCGCAACAGCATCATACCAAATTGAAGGTGCAGCAAACGAAGACGGCCGTGGACCATCAATATGGGACACATTCTCCCATACACCTGGAAAAGTAAAAGGTGGTGACAACGGCGATATTGCATGTGATTCCTATCATAGATACGAAGAAGATATTAGAATCATGAAAGATCTTGGGATCGATTACTACCGCTTCTCTGTTGCATGGCCACGTATTTATCCAAATGGTAAGGGAGACATCAACCCAAAAGGATTAGAATACTACCATGATTTTGTTGATAAGCTAATAGAAAATGGAATCGAGCCAATGTGTACACTCTATCACTGGGATCTTCCACAAGCCCTTCAAGATCAAGGCGGTTGGGCAAACAGAGAAACCATTGATGCATTCGTTCAATATGCAGAAACGATGTTTCGTGAATTTAAAGGGAAAATTAAATACTGGATTACATTAAATGAGCCATGGTGTATTTCTTTCTTATCCAATCATATCGGAGCACATGCACCTGGATATCAAGATCTGCAGTTAGCTACTGATATCTCTCATCATTTATTAGTAGCGCATGGTAGAGCAGTGAAAAAATTTAGAGAATTAGAGGTAGAAGGACAAATTGGCTTTGCACCTAACACCACATGGCTAGATCCTTTTAGTGATCAACAAGAGGATCTCGATGCATGTCAACGTGAAATTGGTCATTATGTGGAATGGTTTATGGACCCGGTGTTTAAGGGAGAATATCCACAGTTTATGGTCGAATGGTTTAAGAAAAAAGGGGTTGAACTTCATATCCAATCTGGAGATTTAGATGATATTAACCAGCCTATTGATTTTCTTGGGATTAATTATTACACAGGTCATATCGCGCGTTATAAAGAAAATACAGGTTTATTTGACTTTGAATATATTGAAATGGGCTATGAAAGAACGGATATTGATTGGCCGGTTTATCCTGAGGGATTTTTTAAAGTGCTGACGCACATTACGAAAAGATATGGCGATGTACCGATTTATATTACTGAAAATGGTGCATGTTACAATGATGAACCTGTTAATGGAAAAGTCGGAGATGAACGAAGAATTAAATACTTACAACAGCATTTAACCGCTTTAAGTCAAGCGATTGAATCTGGAGTAAATATTAAGGGCTATTTTGTATGGTCTTTAATGGATAACTTTGAATGGGCAGAAGGCTATAGCAAACGGTTTGGGATTGTACATGTTGATTACAACACTCTAGAAAGAACGAAAAAAGATAGTTTTTATTGGTACAAAAAGATGATTGCAAATAATTGGTTTGAGTTTTAAAGGGAAACGACTAAGTCGCTTCCCTCAGACTGTAGACAACTCGAAAAACATCGGGGTTTCTACAGTCTTTTATTTTGGTTGAGCTGAACAGAGGCTGTTGCTTTCCGTTCCAGGCACTTCGCTTTCCGCGGGGCTGGCGGTGAGCCTCCTGTCGCAAGCTCCTGCGCGCCTTTCACTTCAATCAACAGAGTTTGCAACTTCATGTACTGCGGAAATAAACCATAAATAATGTATTCTTATATAGAAATAACCTACATCACCCAGCTTCTTTAAATAAAGAATTCTCTCTATCCCCATTCCTAAACTTCATATAAAAACAACCCGTAATCAGGAGTGACAGCACACCAAAGATCACAGTCATCTGTTGAAATCCGATGATATCTAATAAAAACCCTGTTGCGACTAAAACGATTTGATAGGTGAAATCGTCAAACATTCCCCTGAAGGAGAAAAATCGACCATGAAAGTCACTCGGAACATTTGTCTGAAAGATCGTCGCTGCAGTTGGAAAGAAAGTGCCTACTGAAAAGCCGAATAAAATAAACGCTACAACTGTTATAATCGGCATGTTTGTAAAATAGAGGACTAGTTGAGAAATCCCGATAATAGTAGAAAAGAACAATAACGTAGCATATGGAGACTTGTTCCCATACCTTTTAACGAAAAAAGCACCGAGCATAAAGGAAATTCCTTCTGCAGCATATAGCCAGGCTTTTACTGAGGGATTGTTTTGGATTTCACTTATCGCGATAATGATTAGATTAAAGCCCCCAATAAACAGAATCGGTACGATCGTTAAAACAAGTGTCATGAGGACAAGAGGCTGACCCTTTATAAGAGGAAACACCTCTTTAAATCCTTGTCCCTTTGAAGCAGCGTCTTCTTTAATGCTTTGAGCTTTACACTTTTGTTCATCTACTTTTAAGAAGCATGTAAGAATAAAAAGAACAACATAAGAGATAAACGCCAACAAATAAAGCGTCCAAAGTGACATTACACTTAAGAAAATCCCAGCAGCGGCTGTACCAAGAATGCGGGATAGGGTAGAAACATTTGTATGTATTCCGTTAAGCTGCAATAAATCTTTTTTCTCCACAACAAGAGGGAGAGTTGCTTGCAATGCTGGGAAATAGAAAGCTGCCGAAAGATTAATAGCAATAAGAAACGCAATCATCCACCAAACAGAGCCTGTTTCGATCGCGATAAACATAAAAGCTACACTGATAAGTCGTGCTACACCAGAGTAAAGCATGATAGTTTTCTTGTTGTATTGGTCTGTAATCTTTCCCGCAAGTGGACCAGCGATAATTCCTGCAAAAATACCAGCTACAAGAATAAGAGATTTTAAGAAATCAGAAGATACCTTATCCTGCATAAACTCAAGATCACCGATAATCCCCAGCCATAACCCAAAGCCTGCTACAAACTCACCTGTTAGCAGAATCCACACATTTCTATTTTTTCTCATAAGCAAGAAGCCTCACATTCTCGTAGAATTTTACATTTCATATGTATATATTTTACTAATCACTCATCCTCTTATTGAAATTGATTATCATTATTATTTATAATAACAGAAGATCACACAATGATTAAGGAGGAGATGTAACATTTTTATTCAGAAAAAATCAATCACTGTTACAGAGGGTCATGCGGAGAAGATGGTAGAGCGTTTTGCAGGGGAGGGAATCATTGAGAAGCAACCAGGCTTTATTGATATGAGTGTTAGCAAGAAAAAGCAACGAAAAGGTAATGAAGAAGTGATGATTCTCATTCGTTGGGAATCAGAAAGCGCATGGAAGGCATGGGAAACAAGTGAGATTCATCTAGCTGGACACCGGGAAAATCGTGGCAAACCTTCTCCTTCCTTCATTTTAGATAGCTGTCAAGATTTGTACTATGTACTCGGACAGAAAGAATATACAAGCCCATAAAGGGATAAAGAGATCGCTTATAATCTGATGAGCGATCTCCTTATTTAGCTTTTCAAGCCAACTCCCTTTCTCGTAAGCAACATGTAAATGAGATATGGAGCTCCGATGACAGAGATCACAATACCAACTGGAATATCAGCTGGTGCTAAGAGATTTTTTCCAATCATATCCGCTACAAGTAAAAGAAGGGCACCGATTAAAGCGGAAACTGGTAAAATGCTGAAATAATTTGCTCCACATAGTCGGCGGGCGAGGTGAGGTGCTAGTAGTCCAATAAATGCAATGCCACCACCAACAGCTACACATGCTCCAGCTAATGCTGCTGAAAGAATTAATAAAAACCGGCGCTCAGACTCAACCTTTAGTCCAAGAACATGTGGAACAGTTTCACTAAATTGAAGCAAATTCATTGATCTTGCTTTTAAAAAGGAGGTCGGAATTAAAAGTAGAATCCAAGGTAGCAAAGCCCATACATATGGCCATTGTGCTCCCCAAATGCTACCTGTCAGCCATATCGTTGCTTGTTGAAAATCCTTTGGGTCCATTTTTAATTGGAAAATGATTAATAATGCCCCACATAAAGCATTAAAGCCAAGTCCCATGAGGAGGAGACGGCCAGGGTCAATTCCATTTTTCCAAGAAAAGCTATAGATTAAGAGTGCAATAAGTAAAGCGCCTACAAACGCGAAAACAGGTAGAAAAAAGGTAGAAGAAAGAATGCTGCCTTTGGATTGTCCAAATAGAAAAATACTGCATACAACAGCTAATCCTGCCCCTGCATTTATGCCTAGTATGCCAGGGTCGGCTAATGAATTACGTGATAAGCCTTGGAGAATCGCTCCTGATAGTGCTAGTCCTGCTCCAATTAATAGTGCAATCATCATTCGCGGTAATCTTAATTGATACAAAACAAGTTCTTGTTGAGGTGTTCCATTTCCTAAAAGTGTCGCAACGATATCTTTGAGTGAAATGGGCAAAACTCCTGTTGAAAGACTGATTATAAAAACGCTAAGAATCAAGCATGTAAGTAGTAATAGCCATAATTTAGATTGAAGTAATGCTTCTTTCCAGTCCATTACATATACCCCCTTTTCTGACGAGATAGATAAAGGAAAATTGGTACCCCGACAAGGGCAGTAACTGCACTAACAGGTGTTTCAAAAGGTGGGTTGATCATTCGGGCGCCGATATCTGCCACAACAAGAAGAAATGCTCCAGCAATCGCACTAAGCGGTAGCAATATACGATAATCGGGACCAACAAGCAACCGAATCACATGTGGAATTACAAGTCCGATAAACCCGATTGCACCAGCAATTGAAACAGCAGCACCTGACAGTAAAATAACACTGATCAATCCGATCCAACCAACCTTTTGATAAGATTGTCCAAGTCCTGTAGCGACCTCTTCTCCCATGGCTAAAATGGTGAGCGAACGACTTATCCATAATGCTAGTGTTAGACCAATGATAACGGTGGGAAGGAGAATGAAAACATGAAGCCATTTTGTGCCTGATAATCCTCCAGCAAACCAAAAGCTAAGGTCTTGGGATACTTGAAAATAAAGCGCGATACCAGTTGATAAGGCACTAAAAAGTGTACTCAAGGCAGCCCCAGCTAAAGTAAGTGTTACAGGAGAGATGCGGTCTCTTGATATCATCGAGAAGGCTAAAACACAAAATGCACCAATCGCTGATCCTGCAAATGACCAAAGAAGAAGCACCCAATAAGATCCTGATCCTACAAACGCAAGTGAAATCGCAATGGCTAATCCAGAACCATGTGTAATTCCAATAATAGAAGGATCAGCAAGTGGATTTCGTGTAAGTCCTTGCATAATTGTTCCTGCAACTGCAAGGGTTGCTCCGACTAAAGCGGCCGTTAGAGCACGCGGAATCCTGATTTCTCGGATAAGCTGGTGCTCAATATTTCCATTTTGAAACGAAAAAAAAGAATCTATGATAACAGCAGGTCTTATCCAAACTGCTCCAAGACCAATGGAAACAATTAAGCTAATAAAAATGAAAAGCAGACCAACTAAACTCAGTACTGTTGTGTTATTGTGCTTCACAGATTGAGATGGTGTATCACATGCTAATTCAGTCATTGAATGGTTTTTCATCAGAATCATTCCTTTTATTTTTCGTGTAAATGATTATCATTTTCATTTACTGTCGTAATTGTCTATTAATCTACTATTGTTACCTTCAGTTTGTCAATTCTTTTTCTAAAATAAGGAAGGTGCTTTTATGTCACAGTTACTTTTGACGAAACTTCATCATTTTAAGCTTGATATGTTAAAAGTTCGGGATGGAGGTGTTGAGTCAATCAACATCATGAACGGGCATATTAACCTTATGTACATTGCTTCGGGTCATGGGTTTTTAACGAAAAATGGAGAACAGGAAGCTCTTAAAGAAGGTAAAAGTTATTTCCTAACAGAAGACTGTCATTTTCTATCCACATCTTCTGAGCTTTTAACAGTTTATATGCTGTCATGGGATAAGGAAGTAAAAAACCTTTCAAATGTTTTGTCCATTCGCCTAGCTGATCAATTGCCAGCAAAGATGGTGTCACTATGGGATGAAGCGATTCGGTTACAAAATGGGGAGTCGTTATCGGCTCAATGTAAATTTCAATCTGCAGTTTGGACGATCTTATCTTTGTTAACAGATTATGCTGAAGTGGATCAAATTGAGGAAACGATTGAGTTAATTCGAAAGAATGTAGCCAATCCATATTCGGTAGCAACACTAGCTGAAAAGGCAAATATGACACCAAATTCTTTTACACGTGCGTTTAAAAAGCGAGTAGGAATGTCACCTAAAGAGTTTTTAATGGAGGAAAGAATACAAACTGCGAAAGCGCTGATGCTTCAAAATAAGGGGATTACAACAAAAGATGTTGCGATGAAAATCGGGTTACAGGATGAATTTTATTTTAGTCGTCTTTTTAAACAAAAAGTAGGAGAGGCTCCTACCATTTTTATGAAAAAGTCAAAGGAAAGAATTGCGGTTGTGAGTCAAATGTTTTTACAAGATCATTTGCTGTCATTAGGCATACAGCCTGTAGCGGCTCCATTCTATCCATCCGTTTATCCTTTGAGTGGTGGGCTTCCAAGCTATCTAGAACATCATTTACAAGGAACACGTTTACTAAATGCAGAAAAGATGTTCAAACCAGAGGAAGTTCTTCAATCACAGCCAGACCGCATTTTAAAAACTCCGTTACATAATGGAGAGGTACAAGCTGTGTTGCTTTCACATCAACAAAGAGTGCAGCATATTTCATTCAAAACGGAATGGAATGACTATCTTCGCGAGATTGCAAGCTTGCTTGGAAGAGAGAGTATGGTTGATAAAATTGAACAGGAGATTTCTTGCTTAGAGTCAAAGGTGAAGGATGAACTCTGTCCTTTAACGCGTAAAGGGAAATGGGCGGTTATTTGGATTAGACAAAATGAAATTCGTCTTTATGGCCACAGCCATCATGCTTGTTTTGATTTGTTATATCAAAAGCTGGGCTTTGAGCCTCATCCTGATTTGCCTACTAGCGGATATCGATTACTAACAGTAGAGGAGCTTGCCACATTAAATATTGACAAGCTGCTTATCCTTTGGAGTCATGAAAAAGATGTATGGAAAGTGGTTCAATCAAAGGAATGGAAGAAAATAAAAGCTGTTAAAAATAAGGAAGTTTATTATCCTAAGAGCCACGAATGGGATCCTTGGGGACCAATAGGCAGGAAACAAATGCTCCTTCAATTTAGCTCAAGCTTTAAAGCTTCAAAATTAATGTCATAGTTTAGTAAGGTGTGTATTTCGTCCATGTAAAAAGGATGAAATCTCCATGTTCGCTTTAATTGATAATTGTTATCATCATAAATGAAATTCATTATCAATTAGGAGGAAGGCTCATGGCAAAGAAATTAGCTTTATGGAGCATGATGTTAATGCTGCTTTTACTTGTATTAACAGCATGCGGTAATGGAGAAAAAACTGCTTCTAATGCAGAAGAGAATAAAGAAGAACAAGCAGCAGAGGAAGTAAACGAGACAGAGCAAGAAGAGCAAGTAGCGGAGACAAGAAAAGTTAAGCATTTATACGGAGAAGCAGAAGTACCGATGAACCCAGAGAAAATTGTGCTTTTATCACATGTTTCATGGGAAGGTTCACTCGTATCTGTAGGGGTAAAACCACATGCTGTTATGGCATATGACAATGAATTCCCACCACATTTAACAGAAGAATTAGCTGGTGTAACAGCTCTGCCATATGCAGATGAAATAAATACGGAAGAAATTGTAAAGCTTAACCCTGACTTATTAATTATCAGTGATCGATACAAACCATTGTACGATGCATTAGCTGAGACAATTCCTACTGTTGTTGTTGAGGTAGGCGGAGATTGGAAGGAAGATCACCTAAAAGTAGCTGAAGCAGCTGGTAAATTAGAAGAGGGTAAAAAGGTAATTGAAGATCTAGAAAAAGAAGCAGAAGATATCGGAAATCGTATTCGTGAGAAGGTTGGGGAAGAAACCTTCATGGCAGTTGGTATCAATAAAAAGGACATTCGTGTATATGGAACAACAAATCATGCAACGAACTCATTATTATTTGATGATCTAAAACTAAAACCAACTGAGAACCTCCCTGAAGATTTTGGTGAAAATATTTCGATTGAAGGTCTAGTAAAATATGATCCTGATCACATTATTGATGTTACTTACTTTAATAGTGGAGAATACTATGACTCTGTTACTCAAGGAGAAGTTTGGAAAAACCTAAGAGCAGTACAAAATGATAAAGTACATACTCTTACAACTACTTGGGGCTTTTGGGATCCGATTGAACGTCAAAAAGGCTTGAAAGAAATTGAAACATTATTATTAGGTGAATAATCATCACTTTTGAAAATGTAGTCTTCTGTAAAGGAAGACTATTTTTCCCTCACCTAATGAGAATGATTTTCAATTATTAGGACTATAGACTCTGTGAAAGGGTGGAAATATGAACGATTCAGCTAAAATAATCGCTGAAAACGCAACGTTTCAGGCCTTTTTTAATAGTTATATTCGAGAAGCTGGTACTGGACATTACATAAGGACGGAGGATTGGATCATAGAAAATAGGTCTTCGATCCTCCTTGATGGTCCATACATCATAGAGCTTGAGCTTCTTCAGCAAGACATTCTGCTAGCAATCGAAGTAAACTATCTCTCAAAGGTTGGAAGGCATGTTTTAGGAGCAGCACATAAGTACTGTCAGAAGGGAAAGCAGTGGTATAGAGAAGAAAAGCTCACCCTTATGATGACGTTGATTCAAGAGCTTCACTTAATAACAAATTCTAACAGTGATCATGATCTTGCTTCACATTATGATGAACTTATTCTCAGATTAATCGGTAGCTATCAAACAATGAAAAGATATATTGAAGCAAGAATGGAGGATTCTCAAACTCTTTATTCAGAAAACAGCTCATTTATTGAAACAGAGCAATCGTTACTTTTTGGTCATTGGTTTCACCCTACACCAAAAAGCAGGCAAGGAATGTCATATTGGCAGCACAAAAGCTTTGCACCAGAATTAGCAGGAAGTTTTCAGCTTCATTACTTTCAAGTTGATTCCAGCATGATAAAAGAAGAATGCATTTTGTCAACTGAGAGTGCTAGTGATCTGCTGAAAACAGCCTTAATTCATTCATCTCCGACTCTACACATACCGAAAGAAGCTTTTATCATTCCAATGCACCCACTTCAAGCTCAGTGGCTTTTACAACAAGATCATGTGAAAGACGCGATGAATAAGGGATTAATAAAGGCCTTAGGGACTTTAGGTAAACACTATACCGCAACATCCTCACTACGAACGGTTTATAGAGCTGATGAGGAGTATATGCTCAAATTTTCAATTCCTGTGAAAGTCACCAATTCATTACGAGTTAATCAACAGCATGAACTAAAAGCAGGAGTTGTAATAGCAAGATTATGGAGGAAATTATCGTTTATTGAAGCCTATCCAGCTTTTCAAATGATTGACGATCCAGGTTATGTAACGGTTGATTTTCCAAATCAGAAAGAATCAGGATTTGAAGTGATTATTAGGTCAAATCCCTTTCCAAAAGGAAGCGATAAGGGAATAAGCTCGATTGCAGCTATTGTTCAAGATCCTTTGCCAAATCAACAATCAAGGCTTTATCACCTCATTATGAAGGTGGTCAAGCGGGATCATCTTTCCATAAAGGAAGTGAGTATGAAATGGTTTAAAAAGTATTGGTGCTGTGCAGTTGAACCACTTATCCGTTTATATGATGAATATGGAATTGCGTTAGAAGCTCATCAGCAAAACAGTGTTTTAGATGTTTCAGAGGGTTATCCAAAAACATATTTTTATCGGGATAATCAGGGCTATTATTTATCAGAACATCACAAACAATTTCTATGTCAGATCGAGCCTTCGTTATTGGAAGCACCGGAGCTTTTTTATGAGAATTCGTTAATACAAGAAAGGTTTACCTATTATTTAGTGATGAATCAGCTTTTCTCGGTCATCTACCGATTTGGAGCTGATGGACTAATACCTGAAGTAACTCTGCTTGAGTGGTCATTAGATAAGCTGAAGATGTTAGAAGGAGAGCTAGTAGGGCAAGGCAAGCAATTTGTTTCTAGCTTATTAAATGAAGAAAAACTATCATACAAAGCAAATTTATTAACACGTCTTCATGATGTAGATGAACTAACAGCCAAGCTAGAGCAAGCCATTTACACAAAAATAGATAATCCTTTCTTACCCCTTCAAAAGGAGGAGAAATGTGCAAAAGTTATCTCTTATACCTACTAAAACAACAGAAGCACGAGTGAAAAAACAATTAGTTGAGGCGATGATATATGAAGGTTTGATTCAATTTGACGAAAGGGATGGCACCTTTCTTCTATTCGGAAAATCACGTACCTATCGTTTAAGAGGAAAAAGAATGGCCTTTGATAGGGTGCGTTTAGATGAAGAAAATATGGAGGCAACATTAGAAGAGCTAGTAGAAGAGTGTATAGCAGATGATGAGGCAAAACGGCGATTAATCAGAGAGTTAACTCAAACGATAAATCTATGTGAGTGGAATGAAACTCATCTTTTCCATCCCGTGTCCAGGAGGGATGCAAGCTATGAAGAATTAGAATCAGAAATCATGGAAGGTCATCCCTATCATCCGTGCTTTAAGTCACGTATCGGCTTTTCAGTTGAAGATCATAAACAGTATGGTCCAGAAGCAAAACGATCGTTTCCATTAATATGGACAGCGGTGAAAAGAAACAAAGTTAGAATATCGTTACCTGGAGACGAAGAAGCATTTTGGAGGAAAGAGCTTGGTTCATTAATGTGGGAATACCTGTTACAGCAGCTTCATTCGATGGGAGAAAGCTTTGAAACCTATACGTTTTTACCAATTCATCCTTATCAATGGGAGTCAATTCAAGAACAACTAGAAAATCATCTCAATGCGAGAGAAATTCTTTTGTTAGTGGTAAAAGGGGATTATTACAGAGCAACGCAATCTGTTCGCACCTTATGGAACGAGTCCAATCCAGAAAAAGCGAATATCAAGCTGTCTATGAACATGGTCAACACATCTTCTGTAAGAACATTACAACCTCATGGAGTTTGTGCAGCACCGTATCTTTCAACTTGGCTTGATCACATCATTCAAAAAGATGTTTATCTAAAAAATGAGGCATCGCTCGTTATGTTGAAGGAATATGCTGGTATCACTTTTGAATCATTGGAGCAAGAGCTAGAAGGACAGCTAGGAGCCATTTGGAGAGAAAGCTTAAGGCTATATGTGGAAGAAGATGTGAGGGCTGTCCCGTGTAATGCTCTATCATTAATCGAGCAAGATGGTCGACCATTTATTGATGATTGGCTTAATCGATATGGAATTGAAACTTGGTTAAACCAATTGTTACGAGTAAGTGTAGTCCCTGTCTGGCATCTTCTTATCGCACATGGAATTGCCATTGAGGCCCATGCCCAAAATATGATTCTTTTACACAAAAATGGCTGGCCAACAAAAGTGGTTTTACGAGATTTTCATGATAGTTTGGAGTATGTTGAGGAGTTCTTAGTAGATCAAGACCTCGTTCCAAATTTCAGAAGCATTCATCCTGCTTTTAAAGATGCACCTGTTAATCAATATTATTGGATGTCATCTGTGGAGGCGTTAAGAGAGCTAGCAATGGATACCTTATTTGTCTTTCATCTATCAGAATTATCAGCTCTACTTGGAAAACACTATGGCTACAAAGAGGAAAAATTTTGGAATGCAGTCGATACAGTGATCTCTCTTCACTTGGATAAATTCCCCGAGTTAAAACAACGACACAAACAGGTAGAAATCAACAAACAGTCTATATATGTTGAATCTCTTTTAAAGAAAAAGCTTAACAGAAAGAGTGGAAGTGAATTTCGTCACCTTGTGAAAAATAAGTTAGAAAAAAGGGAGGATTTGCGATGATCTATGTGGATGATCATTACTATACATTGCATGAAGTGGAGAAGCAATTTGAGCTCTTTGATTCCATTCAACCGATAAGAGAATGTCAACATAAAAGATTAGCTGTTTGTTTATCTGATATGTTTCAGTGGATCACACTCTGCTTATATATTCGTCAAAAAGGAGGAATGGTGTTTCCTATTCATCCTTCGACACCACAAGAAGGAGCGTTACGAATGGCGACTGCTGCTTCTTGCAACCTTCTATTCTATCAATCATTCCATTCTATAACTGAATTATCTAGTAGAGAATGGGAAGGTGAAGGTGGTCTTATTCAAATGAGTTCGGGTACAACAGGTGCTCCTAAATGTATTGAACGATCATGGAATTCGGTTGAGGAAGAGCTCAATAGTTATGTTTCTGCTTTATCTCTTGATCGTTTCACCACCTCAATCGTAGCTTGTCCTGTTACTCATTCTTATGGATTAATTAGCGGTGTGCTTTCTTGTCTAAAAAGAGGGGCAGAGCCTGTTATCATCACAAAAATGAATCCAAGCTTTATATTGAAAAAACTAAGTGAACATCGTAATCATATTCTTTATGCAGCACCAACACTTCTGCACACTCTAAGCAGGTTAATGGGTGCGAATCAACGGTGCCACTATGTGATGACTTCAGGAACAGTTATCCCAGCTACTTGGTTAGAGTCTTTAAAAGCCGTATCAACAAAGGTTTTTCAGCAGTATGGATGCTCTGAGGCTGGATGTGTTGCCGTTCACACAAATTTACAACAGGCTTGGGAAATGGGATATCCTTTGCCACATCTAAGCGTGGAAGCGGGTGTAATCGATTCACCGAGTGAGATCATCATTCATACAGCAACAAAGTCCATTTCTACAAAGGATTTAGGCTATGTTAAGGATGGGATTCTATCATTTTTAGCAAGAATGGATGACACGATTAATGTTGCTGGCTTAAATGTATACCCTCAAGAAGTGGAAAATGTGTTGATGAAGAAACCGAGAATCATTGAAGCCGTTGTATTTAGAAAGCAAAACAAATTCACAGGAGAACGGGTATGTGCTCAATATGTTTCAACTGAATTTATTGAAGAAATAGTGCTTAGGGAATGGTGTAGCAAGTATCTTGCTCCGCATCAAATACCGATCGAGTTCGAACGTGTTTCACAAATTTACAAACTACCAAATGGCAAGGTAAGTCGAAAAAAATTAGCGGAGACGTACATATGACAAGAGATGATATCATTCAAGCAATCTATCACATATTGAAAAATAAAATAGAGCTTCCGACGATCGATTCTTTTCATGAAGAAGCACGTTTAAATGAAGATCTTTATATGGATTCAGTCATGATTTTAGAGCTGATTTTATTCATTGAGTTAGATCTAGGGATCAAAATGCCAGACGAGGCACTTTCACCAAATGATTTTAGAACAGTAGGCCACTTAGCTACTTTCTTAGAGCGTCAGCATGAAAAAGGGGTGGTGGTGGAAACTCATGATTAAAGTTCATTGCTTTGTTAGCTGTGTTTGTGAGGTCATTAAAAAAACAAATGGAGTTGACCATAGGCCTTATTATTTTGGTGTATGGGACGCAGATTTTGATGTTCTTGAGGATGGAACATTAAGGTACCATTCAGACAGAATCAACCATGAATTTTTTCAAACATGGTATGAAATACTTTACGGTATTAAGCTACAAAAATGGTATGACGAATCAAAAACAAAGCAGGAAAATATCAAAAAGATGTTAACACTTTTAGAGGATAAAGATCGGCACCAATACGTGATGGTGATGCTCGACTTATCACTGCTTCCAGAACGAGAAAATAAGTTTCATTCAAAGCCTTTTCCTCATTATGTGATGCTTGAAAAAACAGGAAATGAGGATGAGTGGTTTATGTATGATCCTGATTTTAGGTGGGAGGGCGTATTACCGAAGGACAGAATTCTGAACGCCATTGCGGAACCAGCAGTAGAAGGAGGGTATGTTTTTCAGGCTGAAAGGATTCGCCCTCCAAGTGCTGAGACAATTCAAGCTTATTTTCATACTTGCCTTAAGCTTGATTCCAATCCTATTACGGATGCTCTATCAGACATTGTTAAAGCCTATACAATTGGAGAACAGAAGGAGAATCTAGCTCAGCTTTCACCGGCATTAAAGCAATTACCTGTACTTGCGATTCGAAAATATGCGTATGAGCATGCCTTTGCTTACTTTTGGGAGCTTCTTGAGCTTGAGGAGGATGGCTTTGAAGCTTGGTGTGATGAAATTGAACATCTTGTAAAGGGATATACAACTATACAATACCGAACAATGAAGCTTGCGCTAACAAAGGACTTATCACTTGTTGATGATATTACTTCAAAATTAGCCGAGCAAAACGAACGAGAATTTAAGATTAAACAGGGATTATTACAATGCTTTGAACAATGGTCTAAAGGACAAAACAACAAGATAAAGAAGGTGACAATGATATGAAGCTCTCGATCTGCACAATCTCTTTTCGACATCATCTCCACTCCCTTGATCAAATCGCACACTGGGCTCAAAAACACGATTTTCAGGGAATTGAGCTTTGGGGAATTCATGCAAAAAACCTAGCCGATGAACCTCATTATGGAGCAGACTGGCTGAATGCATATGGTTTAGAAACAAGTATGCTTAGCGATTACCTTCCGTTAGAGGCTAGCGAATCAGATCTACTTGCAGAAACGAAAAAGCTTTCTCAACTAGCAAAGCATTGGGGAACAAAAAAGATTCGCACTTTTGTTGGAAAAAAGGGAAGTGCGCAGACAACTAAAATGGAACGAGAAGATTTGATAGAAAAGCTTCAATTGATCTGTGAATACCTTTATTCAGAAGGCCAGTCTGTTCTTGTTGAAACACATCCAAATACGTTAGCAGATAACGTAGCTTCAACGATTCAGCTGCTTGAAGAAGCAAATCACCCTGCTCTCCGAATAAACTTTGATGTGTTACATGTATGGGAATCTGGCATAAATCCACTTGAAGCTATGAAGCAGCTTGGACCATATGTGTCTCATTTTCACTTTAAAAATATTGCCTCGCGGTCTCAATTAGATGTTTTCTCTCCTAATAATGTTTATGCAGCCGCCGGCTCTAGAAAAGGAATGGTTTCATTATTTGAAGGGGCTGTAAATTATCAGGAGTTCCTTGAGAAGCTGATTCCAACAATGGACGTACAGGCATCGTTAGAATGGTTTGGTCCAAATGTGAAGGAAGTGCTTGAGAAGGATGGAAAGCAGATTAATGAGATAATTGAGGCTATGAAGGTGAGAAAAGAGTAGTGATTTTGAATAAAGTTAGCAAAGAAAGTAGCCTATCAATTCATGCAAATTGATAGGCTATTTTTGATTGTTTTTTCCTATATTTTATTCTGTTGCTTGTAATGTTTGCTCATACTTCCTTAATGCCTTTTCAATCTGGGGTACAGCTTCATAGGTGCCTGACTGATTTTTTTCCTCTGTGCGCGCCTTTAAGCGTTGAAGCATTGCCATTTGTTCTTCGTACTGCTCTTTACTTCCATTTGTGATGAGATCATTTTTAATTGTTTCCATTAACTGATATTGTGATATTTCGTAACGAGTTCTCTCTAATTGAAGTTTAGCAGGTCTTACAATCTCTTCTCCGAATTTTTTCCTTGTGTCAGCATTAGGAATTTGACCAATTAACAAATCCATTTGCTTCATACTACTTCTTAATTGCAGAAATGAATCATTAAGCAGGGGGAGATTTCCTGAGTCGATTATCGTTTTATATTTCTTAGTATAGGCGGTTACTAAATGGCCTTGGGTGACAGTTTCCTTTAAGTATAAATCGTTATAAATTTGTCGAGGGAGTGATTTATATCCAGTAGTCTGTTTTATTTCTTTCCCACGTTTTTTTAGTCTATCTAATTTATCAAGCAAAGATTCTGCAGCCTCTAGCTGATCTGCTTCTACTTTGTCAGTCACTTTATCTAATAACCGATATTGTGAAACCTCATATATCGTTCGCTCAATGTCCACCTTCGCGGGATGAACAAACCATCTTTGTAGATTTTTACGGTTTTGATAACCAGGAACCTTCCCGATCGTTTGTTCAATCTTTTTTAGATCACTCGTGAAATCATCATATAAATGATTGATTTTTTCAATGTCTCCTGCTTCAACAGCTCGATAGTAAGTAAGGATTTTCTCGGAAAATACTTCGCCTTGCTTATATGCTTGTTGAAACGTAACTTGTGAAGACGTTTGAACTTGGGCATTTACAGGATCAATAAGGACAGCATTACTTGTTAAAAGAAGACTCGAGATAAGGGCTCCTTTTATAAAATGTTTTTTCACTTTTAAAACCTCTCCTCTGTTTAAGTATCTATTAATAAGACGTTTCTGTTTAGGAGAAAGTTCCAGATTTCCCTAAATATGAAGCTTAAGTAGGAGGAGGAAACTGGATTTTACTAAGAAAGACTTATCAGGATTTAGCCGTATGTGCTTACAAATTAGCAGGGGTAAGATTTGTTTATCGTCGATTATTAAGCTTTTATCTTCGATTTTGCCCTACTTATTTCCGATTCGATAAATTTCGACAATCTCAAGAATTACACCAGAGTATTCAATAAATTCCCCCTTTTAATTTAGCTACCATCGGACACAATAAGCATAATAAATGTTTATAAAAGGCAAAAAAGGATGGCGGTAAGATGGATTCTTCAACCTTTGTATTATTTGGTGCAACTGGAGATTTGGCAAAGAGAAAAATTATTCCGGCCCTGTTTCGATTATTTTATGAACAAAAGCTGTCAACTCCGTTTTCGATCATAGGGGCTAGCCTTACAGACCTCTCTGATGAAGATTTTCATGAGCATATCAAGCAAACGATTCAATCCTTTACAGAGTTTGATGCAACAATCCCTCAAATGCAGGAGTTTCTCAAGCTTATTCGCTACTGCAAGGTGGATGTGACAAAGGATCAGGAATATCAAAGATTATTAACTCTAATCCAAGAGCGAGAACAGGTGTTACATATTCCAGAAAACCGTTTGTTTTATTTATCGGTGGCTCCACAATTTTTTGATGTGATCGCATTAAAGATAAAAGAATCAGGTTTAGGAGAGACAAACGGATGGAAGCGGCTTATTATC